>JAEWHR010000239.1 GCA_023387655.1 Bacillota bacterium | reverse complement strand
AATAAAAAATGATAGAAATGAAAACATAAAAATTTTAAAACAATAAATAAGAAGAAAAAGCTTACATTTTAGTATGTTTTTACGATTTGTTACATATTAGCTATAGCTATCTAAATCATATCATGATATAATTAAAAAAGTTAGCAAAAGAAAGATGAAGGATGATAATATGGGAAAAACGATAGCAGTTGCAAATCAAAAAGGGGGAGTTGGAAAGACAACTACCGCAATAAATTTAGCAGCATGTTTAGCAGAAAAAGGCATGAAGGTGCTTGCAATTGACATTGATCCTCAAGGCAATACAACAAGTGGTCTCGGTATTGATAAAGATTCTTTAGAAAATACTGTTTATGAACTAATTATTGGGGAATGTAATGTTGAAAAGTGTATATGTGACAGTGTCGTACCAAATCTAGTTGTTATTCCATCGGATGTAAATTTAGCTGGTGCTGAAATCGAGTTGATAGGAATCGAAGATAAGGAATATATACTCAAAAAGCATATTGATCCAATCAAAGATTTCTTTGACTATATTATTATAGACTGTCCTCCTTCGCTGAATACGTTAACGATCAATGCAATGACTACAGCAGATGCTGTACTTGTGCCAATACAATGTGAATATTATGCTCTGGAAGGATTAACTCAGTTAATACATACTATTAATCTCGTGAAAAAAAGACTGAATGCATCACTTGAAATTGAAGGTGTTGTGTTTACTATGTATGATGCTAGAACAAATCTTTCCTTGCAAGTTGTGGAAAATGTAAGAAGTAATTTAGAGCAAAATATATATAATTCAATAATTCCTCGCAATGTTAGATTAGCGGAAGCACCAAGTCATGGTTTACCTATTAGTATTTACGATCCAAAGTCTGCAGGAGCAGATGCTTATCGTGATTTAGCAGATGAAGTGATGAAACAAGATAAGAAATTTGTGGAAGAAGAGGTTTTGGTTCAGACAAAAAATGATTCTCAGAAAAAGAAAGGGAAAAGTTTGTTTGGACGTAGAAAAGGAGAATAGTTATGGCACCAAAAAAAGGTTTAGGTAAGGGACTAGATTCACTAATTGTTGAAAAGATTGAACCTAAGGCAAAGGATAGTAAAGAAAATGTTTCACGTGAAACATTAGTGAACATAAATCTAATAGAACCAAATAAATCACAACCACGTACCAATTTTGATGAGGATGCCTTGCATGAATTAGCTGATTCTATTAAATTGCACGGTATTATTCAACCATTAATTGTTCATAAAAAAGGAAACCGTTATGAAATTATAGCAGGCGAAAGAAGATGGAGAGCATCAAGAATAGCAGGATTAAAGGAAATTCCGGTTATAATAAAGGAATATACAAAACAACAAATATTAGAGATTGCCTTGATTGAAAATATTCAAAGAGAAGATTTAAATGCTATAGAAGAAGCGATTGCTTACGAAAAATTAGTAACCGAATTTAAATTGAAGCAAGACGAAGTTGCTGAGCGAGTAGGAAAAAGCAGAGTTTCAGTCACAAATAGTATGCGTTTATTAAAACTAGATAAGCGTGTACAACAGATGGTAATAGATGATATGATTTCTGGAGGACATGCACGAGCTATACTCAGTATTGAAGATGGTGAAATTCAATATAGAATAGCAACTAAGGTATTTGATGAAAAATTAAGTGTACGTGAAACAGAAAAATTAGTAAAGCATATGCTGAAGGACAAGCCAGAAAAGGAAATAGCAGCAACAAGTGATGATAGTTTCATTTATAAAGAAATAGAAGAGCGTATGAAAGCTATCTTTGGAAGTAAAGTCGAGATTCGTAGAGGAAATAATAATAAAGGTAAAATAGAAATCGAATATTACTCTCAAGATGACTTTGAACGTATTTTAGATCTTATCAATACATTAGGATAGTTGATTAGAATACCAAGAGATAAAAGGGATTCATAAAACAATCGAAAAAGTAGAGGAAGGTAAGAGGGAGAATGGAACTGTTTAACAGACTTGGTATAGATGGAAGTTATATAGTATTGGGTATTACAGCTGCTTTGTTATTAATTTTTATTATTCAAATTGTAATATTAGTAAAACAAAGTAAGTTAAAGAAAAAATACAATGCTTTTATGGAAGGCAGCGAAGGTAAGACATTAGAAAGTACTATTTTAAACCGTTTTCAAGAGATTGACCAATTAAAAGAGGATTCTAAGTCAACAAAAGCTAGTATTCATAGAATAACAGAGAATTTATTGAATGCTTATCAAAAATCTAGTATTGTAAAGTACGATGCATTTAAGGAAATGGGAGGTAAGCTAAGTTTCTCACTTTGTTTATTAAATGATACTAATGATGGATTTATTATTACCTCAATGCATAGTAGCAGGGAAGGCTGCTATACTTATGTAAAGGAAATCATTAAAGGTGAATCTTTTGTACTTTTATCAGAAGAAGAAAAACAGGTATTAAGCGAAGCAAAAAATAAGAAGAACTATTTTGAGTAAGAGAAAGTAGTCTTAGAGCGAATGAAAAGAGTGACTTCGTTCTAAGACTTTTTATAAATAATGATATATTTAATCTAGTGATTATTAAAAAATGACAGCTTGTTTTATACATCATGTTAATTAAGAAGTGGAGGTAGCTCAATGAAACGAATGTCTGTAGATAGTTTAATAGGCGGAGAGATCATTGCCAAGGAAATAGCAACAAAACATGGTCTTGTCATCATTCCGGTTGGATCAATACTTAAAAAAGAATATATCCAAAAATTAAAAGAGCTACATATTGAATGGATTTATGTTGAGGAAGTAAAAGAACAAAAAATAGACAGCCTAGTGCAAGGTACTGTGGAAGTACAGATTGAGAAAAAAATATTAGAAGAATGTGTTGGACAAATCAAAGATACAATCGAACGCTATACGTGTTGTGCAAGTAATGAATTAACCGGCGTGGTAGATGTTGCAAATCATATTATCCAAGAAATATTAGAGCAACCAAACGTAATGTATAATGTATCAACGATTCGAGAGAAAAATCATTCCACTTATACTCATAGTATTAATGTTTCAACCCTAGCAGTATTAGTTGCTTTAAAATTAAAATTACCTCAAAAAAAGATTCAAGAAATAGCGGTTGGAGCTTTGCTACATGATCTAGGAATCGCGTACTTACCATTTGATTATACTAAAATTAACATAGAAGAATGCGATGAAAAGCAGTTAACAGAGATTAGAAAACACGTATTAACGGGTTATACAATGGTAAAAGATGAGAACTGGTTGTCAAATACAGCAAAAGATATTATTTTAAGTCATCATGAACGAGATGATGGTAGTGGCTATCCAATGCGACTAACCAGCGATAAGATTAGTATAGAGACTAAAATTGTAGCAATATGCGACGAGTTGGATCATGCTGTTTATAGCAATCAGAAACTAAAATATAAGGTATATCATGTCATCGATAATATAATGAGTAAAGCAGGTACATTATTTGACTTTAAGATAGTAAATGCTTTTGTAGAAGTTGTAGCAGTATATCCGATAGGAACATATGTTCTATTAAACACAGAAGAAATAGGAATTGTAATACAGCAAAACTACCGAATGCCGACACGTCCAATCGTACAAATATTAGGTATAAAAGAATTAGATCTAAGTAAAAAAGGAAGAATCGTTGATTTATCACAAGAACTGACAACTTATGTTAAAGATACAATTGAAGAATAGATGACGATATGATAGTTGCTAATATCTGATTAATATGATATAACTAAGAAATAAAGTTTTCACATAGAATGAAATAAAGCAAAAAGAAAGTTATTGGGTGAATTAATGCATAGTTTTTTAAGGGCAATAGGGTTTAGTAAGTTAAACAATAGAATACAGGTAGAAGCCTTAATTCATAAAGTAGTGGAGCAAGCTACTAATAGATGTATATATAGTATTGAGGATGATACTGATGTTGCAGAACTATCTTATGAATTTGCAGAAGGAATAGGAATTACTGTACGTGGTGAATACGATGAGAATGGTCAATTCCATGTAGAACATTATTATCCTTATTTCCATGGACAAAATGTAAGCACAAGAGAAGAGGTTTTTATTAGTAAGCGAGTAGATACAGATGCTTATACTGGAATGTGTGATGATTATCGATTAGGAGTATCTCTTATCTTCTATTTGCAGAACGCAATTGACTATTTATCAATGAAAGCAAAAAGGGATTCTATAGGATTACGATCAATTACCTTATCTGGTTTAGCACATGAAGGTAGAATATTACTTCCTGTAGAAAAGACGGAGCGTCAGATAAAAAGCAGTAAAGCTGATATGAAGTATCGTAATCAGCTAATTGCAGAAGCAAAAAAAGGAAATCAAGAAGCCATTGATAGTTTAACAATAGATGACATTGATATGTATGCCATGGTCTCTAAGAGAGTGAAAAAGGAAGACATTTATTCTATTGTAGAAACATCATTTATTCCATATGGATCAGAGTCGGATAACTATACTGTATTAGGTACTATTACAGAATTGCGAGAAGTTAGTAATGAAGAGACCAAGGAAATATTATATCTAATACAACTTGAATGCAATGGGTTGACTTTTGAAGTTTGTATTAATAAGGAAGATTTATTTGGGGAACCACAAGTAGGAAGAAGATTTAAAGGAACGATCTGGATGCAGGGAAAGGTTGACTTTATCGGATAATTTGAATATAATAAATATTATGTCATCCATAAGTCCCCATAGTTAAACGGATATAATAAATCCCTCCTAAGGATTAGTTACAGGTTCGATTCCTGTTGGGGACGTAATAAGCTGTAGGTATTTTACCTACAGCTTTTTTTAATTTACGAGGAAATTGCGATTCGATTTCCTATAAATTAAAAACTCTCCGAGTGATGCGTACTCACCAAAAGAGTTCGGCAAGGCGAATTGTATTCGC
>JAEWHR010000180.1 GCA_023387655.1 Bacillota bacterium | reverse complement strand
AAAAATATCTACTTGAAAATATGGAATAAATAGATTATAATAAGCAAAACTATAAAATATAGCGGTGTTGATAAAAGCTACGATTTTGGTATTTGTTCAGAGAGCCGATGGTTGGTGCGAGTCGGTCAAAGAAAAAATCTTTCCACTTTTGGAGCCGGCAGTGAAAGCTGCAAGGTTAGTACCCTTTACCGTACTTTATTGAGTGGCCGATTTATTGGCAATTTGGGTGGCAACGCGGAATCCTTTCGTCCCATGTTTTAAATGCATGAGGTGGAAGGTTTTTTTATATCCTTTTTTACCTCTGCTTACAATGTGACAGTCGATATAGATAAGAACTTTCTGTTAAGAAAGTGCATGTATAAGTAAAGTAAAAAACATCTTAACATATCAAAGTCACAAGATATATTAATTTTACTGTAACGTAAAAAGGAGGATACACATGTTAGATTTAAAATTTGTTAGAGAGAACCCTGAAGTAGTAAAACAAAATATTAAGAATAAGTTTCAGGATCACAAACTTCCATTAGTAGATGAAGTAATTGCATTAGACGTAGAGTCTAGAAATGCAAAAGGAGAAGCAGACAGCTTAAGAGCAGACCGTAATGCGATTTCTAAAAAAATCGGTGGTTTAATGGCTCAGGGAAAACGCGAAGAAGCAGAAGAGATGAAAAAGCTTGTTACGAAGGAATCTGAGCGTTTAGCAGAGTTAGAAGCAAGAGAAACAGAGCTTCAGGAAAGAATCAAGACTATCATGATGACACTTCCAAATATCATTGACGAAAGTGTTCCAATTGGTAAAGATGATAGTGAGAATGTAGAAATCAAGCGTTATGGTGAGCCAGTGGTTCCTGATTTCGAAATTCCTTATCATGCAGAAATTATGGAAAAATTCAATGGTTTAGACCTTGATAGTGCTAGAAAAGTAGCAGGAAATGGCTTCTATTATTTAATGGGAGATATCGCAAGACTTCATTCTGCAGTTATTTCTTATGCAAGAGATTTTATGATTGACCGAGGATTTACTTACTGTATCCCTCCATTTATGATTCGTAGCGACGTTGTTACTGGCGTTATGAGTTTTGCTGAAATGGATGCTATGATGTATAAGATTGAAGGTGAAGACCTTTACTTAATTGGTACAAGTGAGCATTCTATGATTGGTAAGTTCATCGATACCATCTTACCAGAAGAGACACTTCCTCAGACATTAACAAGCTATTCTCCATGTTTCCGTAAAGAAAAAGGTGCTCATGGCATTGAGGAAAGAGGCGTTTATCGTATCCATCAGTTTGAGAAGCAGGAAATGATTGTCGTATGTAAACCAGAAGAAAGTATGATGTGGTTTGAGAAACTATGGCAAAATACCGTTGATTTGTTCCGTTCCTTAGATATACCTGTTCGTACATTAGAGTGCTGTTCCGGTGACCTTGCAGACCTTAAGGTAAAATCTATCGACGTTGAGGCATGGTCTCCAAGACAGAAGAAGTACTTTGAAGTTGGTAGCTGTTCTAATCTTGGCGATGCTCAGGCTCGTCGCTTAAAGATTCGTGTTGTAGGAGAAGGTGGCAAGTATTTTGCTCATACCCTTAACAATACAGTGGTTGCACCACCAAGAATGTTAATTGCATTCTTAGAGAATAATTTAAATGCGGACGGAAGCGTAAACATTCCAAAAGCATTACAGCCATATATGGGTGGAAAGACTGTAATTAAGTAAGAAACATTAAAATCATAATCTAATAAAAAATGCCAAGGTAAATTCGAGTTCTATTTTATCTTGGCATTTTTAGTTATTAAGCTTATCTTCTATGATTGAGAAATGGGAACAAGGATGATTTTAATGAGATTAATGAAATCTAGAAAGTCGGAGCAGCTATATCTATTTTCTTAATATCGGACTGAAAGCCTAGAAAACAGCAATATCAAGATATTATTACATTGAAGTTAGATCAAACTTATGATTAAATGATTAGTATGTATGAACACATAAGAATAGAGTGGATCGTTGCCATTGATATATGGCATCGATAAGTAAAGAAATGAGGAAACAAATGCAAAAGCAGAAAGTAACAAAGAAAAATCAAGACCACACCATGAAGGCACTTCTCATGGTAGCAATACCAATTGCCTTACAGAATTTAATAAATGTAGGGGTTAGTACCGCAGATACGTTGATGATAGGAAATATTAGTGAAGTACAGTTATCAGGTATCTCACAAGCGAATTTAGTTTATTTTATTTTTACAACAGTATTGTTTGGACTTGCATCAGGTTCTGTTGTGTTGAATGCACAGTACTTTGGCAAGAAGGAAATGGAGCCAATTAGAACGATACTAGGATTTATGATTCGTGTCGGTATTATTATGGGAGCTCTTATGGGGCTAGCCGTACTTGCCTTTCCAAATCAAGTCATGTCTATTTTTACGAATGAACCGGAAGTAATTATGTATGGTTCAAAATATCTTCGCATCATTGCATTTTCTTATCTATTCTCTGGTTTTACTGGAGTGTATTTGATGGGGGTTCGTAGTATTCAGAATGTAAGAGTTTCGATGTATATCTATGGAATCTCTCTCTGTACAAATGTGGTGTTAAATTACATCTTAATCTATGGAAAATTAGGTTTTCCTCGAATGGAGATAGAGGGAGCAGCCATTGCTACTTTAATCTGTAGAATTCTCGAGAGTATTTTAGTTGTTATTTATATGTACAAGGGTGAAAAGGTACTTAAGATGAGATTGTCTTATATCTTTAAGAAATCAAGGCAGTATTTTCGTTCCTTGGCTCGTTATAGTGCACCCGTATTGTTGAGTGAAGTTAATTGGGGACTTGGTATTGCGGTACAGTCTGCAATTATAGGCCGTATGGGTGTTAGTTTCCTAGCAGCGTCTAGTTTTATTAGTGTTTTGCAACAATTAGCTGGTATTATAATGATTGGTATTGGTGTAGGATCGAGCATCATTATTGGCAATCTGATTGGAGAAGGAAAAGAGCAAGAGGCCAAAAGTCTAGCGAATAAGCTTATTCGTGTTAGCGTGGTATTAGGAGGAATTGTGGCTTTTGCAGTAATTTTACTACGTCCAATCGCTCCTGATTTTATTAAAGCCTCAAAAGAAACAGCGGATCTGATTCGCCAGATGCTATTTGTTTCCGCTTACCTATTATTCTTTCAATCATTGTCTGTATTAACAATGGTTGGAATTTTACGAGGGGCAGGGGATACCCTTTACTGTGCCACATTTGATGTGTTGACATTATGGGTTTTAAAACTTGGAGGCGGATTACTTGCAACCGCTGTACTTCATCTACCACCAGTTTGGGTTTACTTTATTCTAAGTAGTGATGAGTGTGTCAAAGCAATCTTTACGATACCCCGTGTATTAAAGGGAGGTTGGATTCATGATACTACCCTTCACTAAGTTTAGTTGAATGATTGGTAATCTGCTGGCATAAATACAGTTATTTTTTGTCATAATAATAACAGGCTTTGATGGACCTATTATGACAAGAGCACATATATTACATCAAAACCAATTCTTTTTAGATGAGGTTATGGTATGGCGATTACAATGAACCGAAGTAAGGTTGTTGTTGTGGGAGCAGGTTTAGTTGGGACTTCTACTGCATTTAGTTTAATTACACAAAGTGTTTGTGATGAGGTTATGTTGATAGATATCAATCGTGCTAAGGCGCGAGGAGAAGTAATGGATTTATGCCATAGTATTGAGTATTTGAATCGAAATGTTTTAGTAACCGAAGGGGATTATGCAGACTGCAAAGATGCCGATATCGTAGTGATTACTGCAGGACCTCCACCAAAACCTGGTCAATCAAGACTTGATACACTTGGTTTATCAGCAGATATCATACGTACAATTGTGGAACCTGTTATGAAGAGTGGATTTAATGGAATCTTCCTAGTGGTGACAAATCCAGTGGATTCCATTGCGCATTATGTGTATCAATTATCGGGTCTTCCAAAACAGCAAGTGATTGGAACTGGAACAGCGATTGATTCAGCCAGACTAAAGCATTTTATAGGCGAAATATTGCATGTTGATCCAAGAAGTATACAAGGGTATACGATGGGAGAACATGGAGATTCTCAGATGTGTCCTTGGTCTCTTGTTACAGTTGGTGGAAAAAATATCATGGAGATTGTTCGTGATAACAAAGAATTTTCTAATATCGATTTTAACGAAATCATATATAAAGTGACAAGAGTAGGTTTTGATATTCTAGCAGTAAAAGGTACAACTTGTTATGGAATCGCATCTGCAGCAGTTGGAATTATAAAGGCAATTCTTTATGATGAGAATTCCATTCTTCCTGTTTCTACTTTATTAGAGGGTGAATATGGAGAGTTTCATGTATACGTAGGGGTACCATGCATTTTAAATCGTTCTGGTGTTAAGGATGTAGTAGAAGTAAATATGACGGAAGCAGAGTTAAATCGATTCAGAGCTTCAGTGCGTGTTGTAAGAGGAGCTATTAAAAACTTAAAGGATAGAGATAAAAAGGCGTTATCTTTATGAGATTTTGGTTTCGAGGATTAAAGGGAACTTGAGATATGATAGCAAGCTAGTGACAAAACTGGCTTGCTATTTTTTGTGCATTTAGCACAGAAAACTTTGTTAAAAAATTAATTTAATAACTAATTTGCAATAAGATATTGACTATTGGTTAAGATGGTGGTAGTATACAAATATGAAATAAAGATACATAAAAACATAAATAATATGAAACATAAATACATAACAAGCTGAATATAATGATAGGTTAACAGTTCATCCCCAAGTATAATAAGTCGATAGTTCAATATTGAAAAACATTTAGGTGGGGGAAGTAGAACAATCTATCTTATGTATCTTATTATCATGAGAAGAAATAGAATAAAAAATTGGAGGAGGATTTTACTATGAAAAAACTGGTAACATTACTGTTGACTCTGACCATGGTAGTAAGTTTATTTACAGCTTGTGGTCAGAAAAAGGGATCCGATGAAACGAGCACAAAAGATCCTGGAAACGAAGTAACGAGTGGTGCGAAAGAACCTGAAAAGCAGGAACCAGGAAATCAAGATTCAACAGATAAAGATCCTGTAAAAATCAAGATTTATTACTCTGATAATGCAACCCTACCATTTAAAGAAGATTGGCTAACAGTAAAGGAAGCAGAGAAGAGATTTAACGTTGATTTCGATTTTGAAGTAATTCCAATTGCAGATTATGCAACAAAAGTTTCCTTGACATTAAATACTGGAAATAATACTCCAGATGTCATTCTTTATCAGACAACAAAGGGAGAAAATGCTTCTCTTGCTCTCAATGGAGCCTTAGTACCAATCAGTGATTATTCAGATTATACACCTAACTTTAATGCACGAGTAGAAGAGTTTGGATTAACTGGTGCCCTGGATTTATTAAATCTAGCAGACGGAAAACGTTATTATATGCCTAGCTTATTTGACGTTCCTTTCTATGATGGTGGTCTAATCTTAAGAGAGGATTTTCTTATAGCAGAAGGTTTAACAGCACCTAAGACTTTTGATGACTTATATAATATCTTAAAGGCTTATAAGGCAAAAAATCCAGATTCCTATCCTCTGACTATCTTAGCTGGCCCTCGTGTATTATACCGTATGACAATGCCATCTTTTGGTATTAGTGTAGGTAAGAACGGTGCTTCTGGAACCAATACCTTAAGCTGGGATTATGAAAAAGGTGAATATTTCGCAGGAGCTATTAGCGAAGGTTATAAAGAATATATTGGCTATCTAGCAAAACTTTACGCAGAAGGTTTACTTGATCCTGAAATGGCAGACCCAATCGATGGCGATGCATGGTCTCAAAAACTTGCAAGCGGAAAATCAATGGCGACTTATGCATACTATGACCAGATTGGCGGCGTAACTGCTTCTTCTGAAATTGAAGGTTTTAAGTTACAGATGTATCCTGCCTTAGAAGGTCCAGCTGGTGCTCATCATCAGCCAAAGAGCCGTACTGGTTCAGGTATCATGTTCCCAGCTGCAACCGCAGAGAGAAAAGACTTTGAACGAGTTGTAAGAACAATTGATGAAGTATTTTACTCGGAAGAAGGCGCTAAGTTATGGTGCTTAGGAGTAGAAGGTGTTACATATACAGAGGAAAACGGAACAATTAAGTATTCTGATGAGTTAGTGAATTCACCGGAAGGTGTTTATAAAACACTGCAAGTGAAATACGGCTGTGGTTCTGACGTTACTCAGTTGGTTTGGATTAATGAACGCGAAATGACAAAATATGATGAAAATTATGCACGCATCAACAAAGAAGTAGCTGCTATGGGAGATGTAATCCAAGTGATACCTCCAACACCGTTATTTGATGATATGACAGCAGAAGACGCGGGCGTGATGCAAACTCCATTACTTGATACCTTCGAAGTTTGGGCAGACGCATTTATAACAGGTAAGAAGAGTGTAGAAAATGATTGGGATGCTTATGTAGATGAGATGAAAACATTAAGAATCGACGAATTCTGTAAGATTTATAATGATAATCTTAAATAGGCTTTCATAATACTAAGGCTACCCTTTTGAGCTTAAGGGTAGCCTTTTATAAAAGTTGGGAGGTTTTATATGTCCTTAGAAAAAAAGAAAAGTAAACAAGCGCAGGTACCTAAGTTAAGAGGCAATAAGCAAAGACATCTACGTCGGTACTGGCAACTTTATGGGATGATGGCGTTGCCAATCATATATTTTATCGTATTTAAGTATATACCGATGTTCGGTAATATTTTAGCATTTCGTCGTTATCGTCCTGGTATGGGACCTTATGGGGTTAGTTGGGTTGGGTTTAGATATTTTGAGACATTTATGAAGGATCCGGCTTTTTGGAGAGCTTTTCGCAATACATTTACGATATCATTTATGAATCTGATTATTAATTTTCCGATTCCTATCCTTTTTGCTATCCTATTAAATGAAGTGAGAAACGTAAGGTTTAAGAAAGTTGTGCAAACCGTTTCCTATATGCCAAGATTTATATCAACTATTGTTGTTATAGCAATCTTAGGAGAAATACTTTCCCCAAGTTCTGGATTATTAAATCATTTTTTACATAACGTTTTTGGGATGGAGTCAATCTATTTTATGAATGAACCACAGTATTTTCGATGGCTTTATGTATTAACAGACACTTGGCAATTTACCGGATGGACAGCAATCATCTACTTGGCTGCAATTACTGGAATCAGTGCTGATTTATTTGAAGCAGCTCAAATTGATGGAGCAAATCGATTAAAACAGATTATCCATGTAACGATTCCATCCATTCTTCCTACCATCATGGTAATGCTTATCTTAAATGTTGGACGTATGTTAAGTCTTGGATTTGAAAAGGTCTTATTAATGTATACACCTTCCAATTCAAAAGTAAGTGATATTATAGATACTTTAGTTTATCGTACTGGCCTTGCGAATCAGAATTATTCCTACGCAACAGCGATCGGATTATTTAGCGGAATTATTGGAGTAGTTTTAGTTTCTACTTCCAATACATTAAGTAAGAAGTTTACCGGAGATGGAATCTATTAGGAGGTGCCCCTTGAAAAAATATCGTACAAAAGGCAATATCATATTCGACGCAATTATCTATTTCATTATGATTCTTGTGCTCTTGGTATGTTTAGTGCCATTTATCTATATGCTTGCGGTATCACTTTCTGATCCGAAGGCAATCGTGAATAATAAAGTTTCTCTTATACCAGTAGGGATTAATTTTGAAGCATATAAGCAAATATTTACATATCCTAACTTCTTTAGGGCTTATGGAAATACCATCTTTTACACCGGAGTAGGAACATTAATTTCCCTGATTATGACTACATTATTTGCTTATCCATTATCAAAACCTAATTTATTTGGACAAAAGCTAGCTATGAAAATCGTTGTGTTCTCCATGTTTTTTTCTGGCGGTTTGATTCCAAATTATTTACTGATATCCAATTTAGGGTTAACAGGAACAAGATTTGCAATGTTACTACCATTTGCTATCAACCAGTTTAATTTAATTATATTAATAAATTTCTTTAAATCCCTTCCAGTTGAAATCGAAGAAGCAGCACTGATTGATGGGTTAAGTTATTTTGGGGTATTAAGAAAAATCGTTGTTCCACTTTCCAAGGCAGCATTAGCTACGATTGGCCTATATACGGCAGTATTTTTCTGGAATGATTGGTTTAACGGTTTAATTTACTTAGATACAAAACAGTTCCCAGTAATGTTATTTTTAAGGAATATTGTGAATGGAACTACAATGGTAGGTGATGCTGCAGGATCAGCAGATAAAGCAACAATTGCGATATCCATAAAATCAGCAGTTATCATTACCTCCACGTTACCAATTATTGTTTTATATCCATTTTTACAGAAGTATTTTGTGAAAGGACTTACTGTTGGTTCCGTTAAGGGCTGATGAAATAGAGAGGTAAAGACTATGGTTGAATTAAATATATTAGATACCGAACAAAAAAATGAACGAACTAAAAATATCGACATTCTTTCTACATTGGAAGTCCTAAAACTAATGAACGATGAAGATAAAAAAGTAGCATATGCGGTAGAAAAAGAATTAGAACATATCAAGGAAGCAGTCGATTTAATTTATAATCAGATGGCTGCAGGCGGCAGATTAATTTATATTGGATGCGGGACTTCTGGGAGACTTGGAATTCTTGACGCCGTTGAATGTCCTCCTACCTTTGGAACGGATCCTGAATTGGTTCAGGCGCTGATTGCAGGCGGAGTTATGGCATTTGTAAAAGCCGTAGAGGGTGCGGAAGATAATCAGGAACTAGGGGCAGAAGATTTAAAAGCAATCGGATTTTCTGAAAATGATATTTTGGTAGGTATTGCAGCAAGTGGAAGAACTCCATATGTAATAGGAGCTGTATCTTATGCAAAAAGTATTAGCGCAAGGACTATAAGTGTAACTTGCAGTACGAACTCACCGCTAATTGCGATCACGGATGTAGCAATCACCCTTCAGACCGGTCCGGAAGTTATTACTGGTTCCACTAGACTAAAAAGCGGTACTGCACAAAAAATGGTTTTAAATATGCTTAGTACTACGGTTATGATTAAGCTTGGAAAAGTATATGGAAACTTAATGGTAGACTTAAAAGCTACCAATGAGAAATTAGTAGAACGAGCAGTTATGATTGTAAGAACAATAACAGGAGCGGATGATTCTATTGCAAGAGAAACCTTAGAAGCTTGTGATTTTTCTGCTAAAACTGCAATTGTCATGCTAAAATGCAATCTAACTGCAGCCAAAGCAGAAGAAGCAATCAACAAGGCGAATGGACATATATCAAATTTAATTTCATAAACCTATGCATATATACTGCAAGTAGTACGAATCTAGCTAAGTTTGAAAGAAAATTCTTTCAATCAGAAGTTTGTGCCTGTGTGTCCTTGGCACAAACTCCAGTCTACTGAGAAGATATGTTTTTAAGTGTGTAAAACGCTCTTTATTTATAAACTAGACCCTGTGGCTTCGGCACACTTCCGAACTCTTTTCCAGATACTTTTCAACAGAATTATAATTTTTATTTGCAAGGCTGGTAAAGAGTAAATCAACGATGGTTAACTGTGCGATACGACTACTCATAGCACCGCTTCGGTAATTAATTTCTGGAGCTGAAATATAAACGGAGTAGTCAGCACTAGCGACCAGAGGACTTTTGGTATACTTCGTGATTGCTATGGTAGGACAATTCGATTTTTTTGCTAGGTCCATAATTTCAAGCATTTCCTTGGTTGTACCAGAATAAGAAAATATAACTGCTACATCTTCTGGACGTGCATTTGCACCATAGGTTAACTGAGTGTGCATATCATAGCTAAAGGTTACATTTTTGTTGATTCGAAGAAGCTTTTTACAAAAATCATCCGCTACCAAAGCAGAGGCACCAACACCAAATAACTTAATACAGGAAGCTTTGGATAGAATGGAGACAACTTTTTTTAAAGTATCATAATCAATTAACTTCATAGTATCTTCGACTGCCTGAAGCGTTGTATTACGGATGGTGTTACACATTTGTTCTAATGTACTGTGTTTCTTGATATCGGAGAAGTCGGAAGTATCATTCACTTCCGACGTGGAGCTGTTTAATTCAATAAAAAGACTCTTTTTTAAGTCTTTTAAACCATCAAACCCGATTGCTTTACAAAAGCGAATCCAGGTAACTTGGCTGACACCAGATTCCTCTGCAAGGCGTGCAATTGGTATCGAGAAAATATTTTCAATGTTATTTAGAAAGTACGTAGCTACTTTTCTTTCAGAATTATTAAGAGAATCCATGATACTCCTAGTTTTGATTTCGATATTAGTCATAGTAACCTCCATTTGGGTGCTTTTACACCTTACAAAAATGATAGAAAACTGTTTACTTTATATTGTTATTTTTCCCATTACAACCCCATGGTTGGCACCCGTTGCGGATGGAACGTTATTGGTATTACCAAAGATTGTTTCATTAGCTAAGATGGCAAAAGCAACCGCTTCTTTTGCATTGCTATTAAAACCGATGTCTTCATTGGTCATTACTTCACACATTGGAAGACACTCGGTGAGGAATTTCATTAAAGTATTATTTTGACTGCCGCCTCCCCCAACAATCAGTTTATCAGGAAGTAAATTGTTAGGAAGATTCTGCAATACATTGATTTCAATTGCTTTCGCGGTAAACATCGTTGCTGTTGCTATGATATCAGGATAAGATAACTGATAGGAGGCTGCCTTTTCACAAAGTTTCTCAACAAAATTGGTACCGTAGTATTCTCTGCCGGTAGTTTTTGGAGGTTTGGCATAGATATAAGGGTCATTCAATAACCATTCCAAGAGCTTTGCATGAACTGTACCGCTTGCAGCGATTTTTCCACCGTCATCATAGGTTTGCTGCATATTTGTATAGATCGATACTAAGGAGTCGATAATCATATTTCCTGGGCCAGTATCAAAGGCTAGGGTATGCTTTATATCACCGCTTGCAGGTAAGAACGTTATATTACCTATACCACCGATATTTTGCAGTGCAACGTTTTGACCGGATTCACTGTATAGTAAGAATTCTGAGTAGGGAACCAATGGAGCTCCAAGTCCCCCAGCTGCTATATCGCGAACGCGAAAATCAGCTACGACAGGACACTTCATATTTTCACTTATTACGGCAGCTTCTCCAATCTGTAGAGTAGAGGTGATTTTCTGGCCAATATACTCTTCTTCGACTGGTTGGTGATAAATCGTATGTCCATGACTGCCAATAAAATCTACCATTGAAGGTGATATCATTGCTTTTTTACATACAGATAAGCAAGCATCTGCAGATAGTTTACCAATCAAAAAGTTCATTTTACTGATTTCATAACTACCGCCATAGTTACCAGAAGCAATCTGTAGTAACTTTGTGCGTAACTCATTTTCATATGGGATTGTAATAAAGTCAATTAATTGAACTTTCGTATGTATTCCGGTACCACTTATCTTTACGAGCGCAGCATCAATACCATCGGTACAGGTTCCACTCATTAAACCAATAACTAATCTTTCTTGCTTATTTACTAAATTTACAAGTTGGTTCATGGTCGTATGTTCCTTTCGGATTTGTTTTAGGTGTTAAAGCATTGATTTTTTCAAAACGTTTTATTACTTGAAATGACACAGCTTTCAAATGGAATACTGCTTGTAAAAGCTTCATTAAGAATTATCCTAACATGGTACAGTTCTATGATTAGCGACACATTACATTGATTTGATCATAACACTGATTCATTAAATAGCTATATTATATAAACATGATATTAATAAAGATCAGTTGAATTAAAATCACTTGTATTAATAATATCGTTTTAATAAAGGTATCTTTGTTTTATGTAATTTAATTTCATTATATAATGAATATCATGTAACTATTTAACTATAAAAAAAAGGAGTTGTCAATATACTATGATTTTAAAAGGAATAGATAATGTAAGGTCCTATGATACTACTTTTAAAAATAAGCGTTTAGGTTTGATTACTTCCATATCCGGAGTCGATAATAATTTTAATTCAACCATAGATATTTTGAACGAAAGGTATCACATTACTGCTTTGTTTGCGCCAGAGCATGGGGTCAGAGGGGATAAGGATGCCGGGCAGACGGTTGCAACTTATATTGACGAGGAAACAGGATTACCTGTTTATAGCCTCTACCGAGAGGATTCCAAACGGTTTACGAAAGAGATGCTAGAGAAGGTAGATGCCATAGTTTATGATATCCAAGATCTCGGGGTTCGCTATTATACCTTTATCTCAACCATGATTTATGCCATGGAGGATTGTGCGAAGTTTGAGAAAGAACTAATCATATTGGATAGGCCAAATCCGCTTGGAGGAGATATCATCGAGGGAAATGTGCTGGAACCGGAATTTAAAAGCTTTGTTGGAGCATATCCAATTGCCACCCGTTATGGTTTAACGATTGGAGAGCTTGCTAGTATGGTAAATGAAGAAGAAAAGCTTGGTTGTAAGCTAACCATTATTCCATGCTCTGGTTTAAATAGAAACGCCCTCTTACCAGAGACGAAACAGACTTTTATCATGCCAAGCTTAGGGATGCCAAGATTCGATACTGCTCTTTTGTATACCGGAACTTGTCTGTTTGAAGGTACCAATGTCTCAGAAGGAAGAGGAACTTCTTGTCCGTTTGAAATCATCGGTGCACCATATATTGAATCCAGACGATTACTCACTTATCTAAGAACTAGGAACATGCTAGGAGTTGCATTTACACCGGCATACTTTACACCAACCAGTTCAAAACACAAAGGGGAGTTTTGCCAAGGAGTCCATATTCATGTGACGGATTATCATAGTTTCGAAAGCTATAAAACAGGTCTTGTGGTATTAGAAGCAATTAGAAATCTGTTTCCTGAGAACTTTTCCTTTTTAGAGCCTGTTTCCGCGGGTAAAAAACCTTTTATCAGTCTACTTGCAGGTAGTAGTATATTTGAAGACGAGAGCTGGAATAGTAATGAAATCTTAGAAAAAAATCAGATTCAACTAGAAAAGTTTAAGCAAAAAAAAGTAAAGTATCATCTTTATTCATAGATGCTTAATTCCTACGAATAGGGATTCTTGTTACATTAGATGGATGATAACTACACCAAATAGAAGTTAATTTAGACTTATCATATAGGAGGAAATAATGAACTTATCTATAAGAGGAAAAGTTGGGCAGAGAATAGTAGCAGGTTTTCCTGGCACTACAATTGATAGTGAATTAGAGGATTTTATTCGCAATTATAAAATTGGAAATTTCATATTATTTAAGCATAATATTGTGAATGCAAATCAGTTAAAAACATTGTGTGATGGACTTTCTAAGCTTTCCAAAAAATACACTGGACATAGTGCTTTTATTACCATAGATCAAGAAGGAGGTATGGTTACCAGACTTTCAAACGATAGTGTTAATATTCCTGGTGCGATGGCACTTGCCGCAACCCAGGATGAAAAGAATATTTATGAGGCGGGTAAGATTACTGGAAAGCAGCTAAGAACCTTAGGGTTTAACTTTAACTTGGCACCGGTAGCAGACATCAATTCCAATATGGATAACCCGGTAATTGGGGTGAGAAGTTATGGGGATGAGCCAAATCAGGTAGCAAAATGCAGTGTTGCTATGATGAAGGGGCTTTTAGATGGAGGAGTGTTAGCTTCAGCAAAGCATTTTCCGGGACATGGAGATACCAATGTAGATTCACATATTGGATTACCTCAGGTACATAAGTCTTTCGAAGAGATGAAGCAGTGTGAATTAGTTCCATTTAAGGCGCTGATTGAGGCTGGAATACCAGCGATTATGACCTCTCATATCATTTTTCCGGCATTAGAAGAGAATAACCTTCCTGCAACCATGTCAAGAAAGATTATTACTGGTCTGTTAAAGGAAACCCTTGGATTTAAAGGATTAGTAATCAGCGATTGCATGGAAATGAGTGCGATTAAGAAATATTATGGGTCCATGGAAGGTATTAAGCATGCGATTATGGCAGGTGTTGATTTAATCTTTGTATCCCATACCATGAGTGTTGCAAGAGAAGCCTCTGACGTATTGACCAGAATGTTAGAAAAGGGCGAACTATCAATGGAAGAGATGGATGCATCGATTCAGAAAATCATGTATTATAAAGATAACTATTTAGACAATCTAGAAGAACGCAATGATAATAACGAACTTGATGTAAGTACGGGAATTGAATTTACAAAAGAACTGCTTCGAAATAGTATTACACCGGTTCAGATGCCTGATGAAAAATTGCCGGTAGTTAATCAAAATTCTCTATTTCTTGGTTGTTTTCCGGTTCGGGCTACGAATGTATCGAATACAGAGGAAGGAACGTTTCATTTTGCAGAATATATGGCAAAGCAGTTTCATGGAAGGGGAATTTTAACCTCACCGCAGCCTACCAGTGAGGAGATAAATGCGTTACTGCAACCAATGAAAGAAGCAGAAACTGTTGTCATCGCAACCTATAATGCTCATCTATATAAAGAACAGCTGGAACTTGTAAAACTCGCAGCAAAGTCTAATGCAAATGTTATTGTTTTTGCACTTAGAAATCCCTATGACTTAAGAGAGTTACCAAAAAATGTGTATGGAATAGCAGTATATGAATATACCGTAAAATGCTTGGAAGCTTTGGCTGAATATATGAAACACCCATATAAATTAAGCGGAAAATTACCGGTGAAGATGTGAGTGTATAAAGTGAGAAGGAAGAAGCGAAGCATGCAGGCATTATTAGAGAGAGGGAAGATGGCGAAGCATGCAAGCTATAATGAGAGAAGAGAGATGACGAAGAATACAAGCATTATTAAGAGAGAGGGAAGATGACGAAGCATGCAGGCTATAATGAGAGAAGAGAGATGGCGAAGCATACAAGTATATTATGAGTGAAGAAAATAAAAAGGGTGCATGCGTAGAAAGAGTATAGAAAGATGGATTAACAGAGTATAAAAAGTGAAGAGATATGGAAAGGAGGTCTGAATTTGGAATATGTGGTAGGATGGGATGGTGGCGGCACCAAAACTACAATGAAAGTACTTGATTTGTATGGGAATACAGTTCTTAGTGAAACAGCTGGTTCTCTTAATTATAATAGTAATTCCAAAGAAGAAATTAGAAACACTATGAGTTCACTAATCTCTAAATTACGGAATCTATCAGAGGACTTATCAAATTGTAAGGGGATTTGCATCTGTGCAGCGGGAATCAGTAATAAAGACGCAGTCTCTTTTCTAACTTCTTATTTAGAACAAAACGGTATACAATGTGAGATTACAATTGTTGGTGATCATGAAGCTGCATTGTATGGAGCGTTTGGAGAAGCTGAGGGTATCATTCTTATCAGTGGAACCGGTTCTATTTGCTTTGGTATAAATCAAAGGGGAAGGAAAGTAAGAACCGGAGGGTATGGCCACCTGATCGATGATGAAGGTAGTGGTTATGCAATTGGAAGAGATATGTTATCTACCGCGGTTCAAATCTATGATAAACGCATTACCGATAGTATAATACTTGATTTGGTCTATGAAGCTTTAGGAGTACATACCGTAGAAGAAATTATTCAATATACCTATCAGGCAAATTGGAATAAGGCATGTATTGCCTCACTTTCTCCTCTATTATTAAAAGCTCTGCAAATGGGAGATCTCCATGCAAGAGCAATCTGCGAGAAAGCTTCAAAGGAACTCGTGAAATTAGTGTTACCGGTAGCTAAAACATTAGCGATGGAGGAAGGAAATATAGCATTACTTGGCGGTATATTGACTCATTATGAACCAATTAAAACTATGGTGGTTGAGAGATTGGCTGTGGAATTACCAAACCTTAATATTACGCTACCGATGTATGATAGTGCAACAGGGGCAGCAATTATCGCACGACACCATTATATAAGTGAAAAGGGAGGTAGTTGCCATGGCTGATATGTTAGTTAATTTATTGGAAATAGAAGATTATCATAAGGATATCAAAAGATTAAAGGCAGATGGAATTGAAATATTTCGAGCATTGGCTCCGGATAAATTCCGTATCATTGACTGGGTAAAAGAGCATTCTAGTATCAATGCAGCTGGTGAATGTGACAAGTGTTTTTCGAATCTGCCAATTTCCTGCTTCATCGCGGCCAAAGGTAGTAAGATTCTTGGGTATGCCTGCTATAATGCCACCGCACCGGATTTCTTTGGTCCAACGAAGGTGTTAGAGGAGTGCCAGGGAAAGGGGATTGGAAAAGCATTATTGTTACGTTCATTGCATGCATTAAAGGATGAAGGTTATCAATATGCTATTATCGGTGGGATTGGACCTGCTAAGTTTTATGAAAAGTGTGTTAAGGCTGTACTAATAGAAAGCTCGAAAACTAACAGTGTATACGAGCATTTTTTAGCAGGAATTGAGAAAAGAGAATTGCAAACTTCTACGTATGAAGAGCGATCTATTTAATCTTTTTGTTTTTATTGTCACAATATATTTAATATAGAAACTGGTATTTTAGATACACAGAATAATGGGATTTGTCGAAAGAAGTCGATTATGAAAGAATAATAATTGTAAAATCACTAGAAAACAATGTTTTCTAAACGATTTTAAAATTATGTTTTCTAAACCATTAGAAAATCAGAGTTTTCTAAACAATTAGAAAATTATGGTTGACATCTAGTGAATGAGATGTTATTCTAAACAGAAATATTTTAAGGAGTCAGATCAAACATGAGAAATTTTGTATACGTCTTTTCCATTTGTATTCTAGAACTAAGACATTAGCCGTGGCTATAATGCATAGTCACAAAAACAGGGAATATCCCTGTGGCAGAGATGTCTTTTGAGGCTATGCGGTAAAGACGATACAATACAATATAGTTGTAGTTGGAACCGCTATAATAACGTTACAGGAATATTATATTCTAAAACGTTAGGGATAGCGGTTTTTTTATTTATATTGTAATGTAAGATTTTCATATTTATATGTTCTGACTTACAAGGGAGGAGAAATATGGAGCAGAGAGTGATAATTCAGGCACAGAATTTATCAAAAACATTTCGAGTAAAAGAAAAACAAAAAGGGCTTAGGGGAAGCCTGCGTTCCATTGTAAAGCCAAGCTATAAGGAAATTAAAGCAGTGGAGGACATTAATTTTCATATAGCAGAAGGTGAGATTATCGCATTTATTGGACCAAATGGAGCTGGAAAAAGCACTACAATCAAAATGCTAACTGGAATCCTATATCCTAGTGGCGGAGAAGCCATTGTGGATGATATCAATCCTTGTAAAAAAAGAAAACAGCTTGCCTATAAGATTGGTACCGTATTCGGACAGAAGGAGCAGCTTTGGACACATTTGACTCCGTATGATAATTTCAAGTTCTTTGGAGCAGTGTATGATATCGCGGAGGAAGAAGTAGAAGTCCGTATAGAGGAACTAAAAAATACCTTCGAATTAAGTGAATTTATCAATACTCCGGTAAGGAATTTATCACTCGGGCAGCGGATTCGCTGTGAGATTGTGGCATCCTTAATACATAAACCAAAGATATTATTCTTAGATGAACCGACTATAGGGCTTGATCCGGTGGTAAAGGAAAATATCCGTACCTTAATTAAGAAGATGAATAAAGAATTTGGCATGACAGTATTTTTAACTAGCCATGATGTTGGAGATATCGAGAAATTATGCAAGAGAATTATTATTGTAAATCATGGAAAAATTGTTCTTGATGATTCTATGGAAAAGGTGAAGTACCATTATCTTGATAAGAAAATAATAGAGATAAAGCTAAAGGAAGAGATGGCACCTCCAAGTATTTCTGGTGTAACACTATTAAAGAGTAAGGGAGTAAACCTAAAGCTTGAAGTAGATACCAAGGTTATCAGCATTCAGGAGGTTTTAAAGTGGCTTGATACAGATAATCTGATGGATATTACAATTTCCAATGTCCCACTTGAGAACATAATAACTCAAATCTATAAGGAAAGAAGTTAATACTTTCAATATAAAAAGACGCGAAGCGTAGAATCGAGGGAATATGAGAAAATATCTGTTTATCTACAAAACAACCTTAATGGAAACCTTACAATATATAGTTAATATTTTTCTAGGATTTATATCATTTTTTCTTATCATCTTTGTGTTTTTAAATCTTTGGCAATACATTTATTCTGATTCGGCAAATATCATTGACGGTTATTCTATGACACAGATGGTTTGGTATGTCATACTAACGGAAATCATGTGGTTTGGAAATCGGAACGGATTGCTGATAAATCAAATCAGTAATGATATCAAAAGCGGGTCGATCGCCTATGGGTTAAACAAACCCTATAATTATCTGTACTATACCATTGCAAAACATTTTGGTGATGTAACGATAAAACTATTTTTATATTTATTTGTTGGTATATTTATGGGGCTATTATTTGCAGGGAGATTACCAAATTTTCAATTCCAAAATCTTCCTTTCATAGCAATCACATTTTTACTTGGGTTGTTTGTAAACGCTTTGATACGTATTGCGATTAGTATTAGTTCTTTTTGGATAGAGGATGCAAAACCAATCCACTGGATGTACGATAAACTAATCTTGGTAATTGGGACTTTGTTTCCTGTAGAGATGTTTCCTATCTGGTTACAACCGATTATAAAGTGTTCTCCGATTTTTGTTATCACATATGGTCCAGCCAAGTTAATTATTGATTTTAGTATGGAAATGTTTCTATCGGTTGTATTTGCACAGATTGTCTACATTGTAATTGTTGTTACAATATTAGCGATATTATATCAAAGAGGGGTGAAGCGCTTAAATGTTAACGGTGGCTAAGAAAGAATTAAAATTAGTATGGTTGTCTGTAAAATATAATTTGATGAAGGAAATGATAAACCGTACCAGTTTTCTAATGAATGTTATTTTTATGATCTTAAATAATGCAAGTTTTATTATCCAATGGCTGATTTTATTCCAGTTAAAGAAGGATATCGGTGGCTATGAGATGAATGATGTTTTAACCCTTTGGGCACTGGCTGCAAGTTCCTACGGGATTTCACATATCTTCTTTTTTGGGGCATATCATCTCCCAAATCTAATTATGAATGGAAAGTTAGACGCATTTTTAGTTCAGCCAAAGAATACCCTATTAAGCATTTGCAGTTCTAAGAGCAGTACTTCTGCAATAGGAGACCTAATCTATGGGTATTTGGTTATCATAATCTTTAATTTTAGCATTCAAAAATTATTGCTATTTACCTATTTTACAATAATGAGCGGAATAACCCTGACTGCATTTTCAGTAATTGTAGGATGTTCTTCCTTTTTATTTGTTCGAGGAGATATTCTTGCAGATAATCTCAATGGAGCAATGATTAATTTTTCAACTTACCCTGAAGGAATATTTAAAGGTACAGTTCGACTTTTGCTCTATACCATTATACCGGTTGGAATTGTAAATTATCTGCCAATCCTAGTATTAAGAGAGTTTAAGGGAATTTATCTGGTTGTAGTTACGGTATTTGCAGTAGTTTTAACAGCATTAGCTTTTTGGGTATTTCATAAAGGCTTAAAAAGATATTCCTCTAGTAATCTGATGAGTGCAAGAGTATAATG
>JAEWHR010000157.1 GCA_023387655.1 Bacillota bacterium | reverse complement strand
ACGCCGCCAGCGTTCATCCTGAGCCAGGATCAAACTCTCAAATTAAGGTTTTTGGTTTTTAAAACCGCTACCGCTTGACCAACGGTCAAGCGGGTTCCTTTTTGACGTTAGTCAATTAGGTACCTTTAAGGTTTTAACCATTCAGAACAATTGCTGACTTCTAAGTTGCCTTAGTTATCAATCTTTGATTCCGTTTACTGATTTAGGGTTGTGTCTGATTTGCATCAAACACAGTTCTTTTTGCCAAACATTTCTGCTTGGACTTTATTCTCAACGAATTTCAAGGTTGTTTCACTGTTCAGTTATCAATGTTCTTTATCTTGTTTGCTTGTCCTTAAAACCAGCTCAATTATTTTATCACACTGTGTTTCGCTTGTCAAGCACTTTTTTTATTTTTTTATCAAGTTGTTGTCTTTCAACAAACAGCTTAATCATTCTAACACGCATTTTCTTTTGTGTCAAGTATATTTTTAAAATTATTTAAACAATTTGTTTATTTCAAATAATTTAGATTAATATACCTTTTTGCATTTCTATTACATAAAACCATCTTAAATTATCAGAATGTTTTATGAACGGAGAAAGAGGGATTTGAACCCTCGCGCCGCGTAAACGACCTACACCCTTAGCAGGGGCGCCTCTTCAGCCTCTTGAGTATTTCTCCTTGTCTGAATTTTAATTCTTATTCAGTTTGTACGCAACTTGTCAGCGCAAGATATAGTATAGCAAAGCACAAAGACTTTGTCAATAACTTTTTCATATTTTTTGAGAATTCAATTATATTTCCGACTATTTACGAATCCTTCATAAAATTGGTTATAACTCTATGATATCCTAGCAATACTTATGATAGTTTTTCTTATTTAACTAAAATTATACATAGCTACACAATATATGATTAATAGAATGAAAAGGGGTAGGTTACTCTATCATCTGATAACAATATTACTTAGATATAATTATCATACATATAAAATAACTCTGCAATAAATAAAACTCATCTATCACAGAGTTATAATTATATATAGGTTCTTCAAACAAGCATGACAATTCTTAAATCTACTATAATAGAAGATTTCTTATATTGATGAACTTAGATGTTATTGATTATATACTATACATTGATCTACTATTCCCTATATTTTAATAATATATAGATAGATTATAGTCAAATCTAACTAACATTATTATTCGGAGAATAATGGTGTAGATAAATATCTCTCGCCAGTATCAGGCAATATTACTACAATATTCTTACCAGCGTTTTCTGGGCGTTTTGCTATTTGTACTGCTGCATGTACTGCTGCCCCTGAAGATATACCAACTAATAAACCTTCAGTTTTTGCGATCTCACGTCCTGTAGAAAAAGCCTCCTCATTCTCTACTGTAATAATTTCATCATATATATTCGTATTTAATGTTTTTGGTATAAAACCAGCACCAATTCCTTGTATTTTATGTGGTCCTGCTACCCCTTTTGATAAAATAGGCGAATTCGTAGGTTCTACAGCGATAACCTTAATATTTGGATTTTGAGATTTTAGATATTCTCCTGCACCAGTAATTGTACCACCAGTACCAATTCCTGATACCAATATATCAACCTTTCCTTCTGTATCCTTCCAAATCTCTGGTCCTGTAGTTTTTCTATGAACCTCTGGATTTGCTGGGTTATTAAACTGACCAGGTATAAAAGAATTTGGTATTTCCTTGGAAAGTTCTTCTGCCTTTGCAATAGCTCCTTTCATACCTAGGCTACCATCGGTAAGAACAAGTTCTGCTCCATATGCTTTTAATAAATTACGTCTTTCAATACTCATTGTTTCAGGCATAGTTAAAATAATACGATAACCTCTTGCAGTTGCTACAGATGCTAAACCAATACCAGTATTTCCGCTAGTTGGTTCAATAATAACAGATCCTTCTTTGATAAGCCCTTTCTCTTCTGCATCTTCAATCATTGCTTTTGCAATACGATCTTTTACACTACCGGCTGGATTAAAATACTCCAACTTACCAATAATATTAGCCTTTAAATCCTGTTTCTTTGTAAAATTACTTAATTCTAATAAAGGTGTATTTCCTATTAAATCAGTTAAACTTTTCGCTATGCTCATAACTATTCCTCCTAATAAATTATTCTAATGCTTTTTCTAAGTCATATAAAATATCATCAATATGTTCTGTTCCAATCGATAATCGAACGGTATTTGGCTTAATTCCAGATTTTTTTAATTCTTCTTCATTCATCTGTGAATGCGTTGTTGATGATGGATGTATTACTAATGATTTTACATCTGCAACATTGGCAAGTAAAGAGAAAATCTCAAGTCTATCAATAAATTCCTTTGCTTCTTTTTCTCCACCCTTAATTTCAATTGTAAAAATTGAACCAGCACCCTTTTTAAAATATTTCTGATATAATTCATGAGATTCATTTTCTTTTAAAGAAGGATGATTTACTTTCTCAATTTTCGGATGCTTACTTAAATACTCTACAACCTTAAGTGCATTTTCTACATGACGTTCTACTCTAAGGGATAATGTCTCTAATCCTTGTAAAAACATAAATGCATGGAAAGGTGATATCGCAGCTCCGGTATCTCTCAATAAAATTGCTCTTATCTTTGTTACAAATGCTGCTGCTCCAACTACTTTTGTAAAAGAAATACCATGATATGATGGATTAGGTTCTGTCAAAGATGGGAATTTTCCAGATGCTTCCCAATCAAATTTGCCACTATCAACAATAACACCACCTATTGATGTTCCATGACCACCAATGAACTTTGTAGCTGAATGAACAACAATATCTGCTCCATATTCAATAGGGCGAAGTAAATAAGGTGTTGCAAAAGTATTGTCTATCACAAGAGGTATTTTATTTGCATGAGCAATCTTTGCAATTTCTTCAATGTCTAAAACATTAGAATTAGGATTACCAAGGCTTTCAATTAATACACCTTTGGTATTTTCCTTAATTGCATTTTGAACATTTTTAGTATCTGAGGCATCTACAAAGGTTGTTGTGATTCCATACTCTTTTAGTGTATGCGCCAGAAGATTATAAGATCCCCCATAAATGTCTTTCGATGCTACAATATGATCTCCTGACTGTGCTAGATTCATAATAGTATAGGTTATCGCTGCTGCTCCTGAAGCAACAGCTAAAGCTGCAACGCCACCTTCTAATGCTGCAATTCTTTTCTCAAACACATCTTGCGTTGGATTTGTTAGACGTCCATAGATATTTCCTGCATCAGTTAGGTTAAATCTTGCTGTTGCATGATCTGCATTATGAAATACATAAGATGTTGTCTGGTAAATTGGAACCGCTCTTGCATCAGTTGCACTATCTGCCTGCTCCTGACCAACATGTACTTGTAATGTTTCAAACTTTAGATTTCTTTTTGTATTACTCATACAATACTCCCTTTCTCTTTTTATTTTCTTATTAACCCCGTATTCTTATGTACTTTTTAATTACACTTTTAATAAAATATTATTTTTCTTTTCATATAAACATTATATTCATATAGTTTTAGTATGAATTAATGTTATTATATTCTTGCTCTCAAAATTTGTCAATATAATTATGACGTTATTTAAAATTATTTTTTAAATAAGGATTAACCCATAGGATAATGTATGTACAAGACTTCAAATAAATTAAATATATTTTATTTTATCCTCATCTTACTTTATAGTAATTCTTAATAAGTTACAGAAAAAACAAGATGAACCAATATGCTATTTCACTTGATATCAAAAATAGCTCTATATCCAATAAAGGAGTATGATTAAGAATAATCATACCCCAGATTTTGACATAGAGCCTTAAAAAAGGAGTATACCTTATCATTGTTATAAGGCATACTCCTTTATAGCTAACTCTATTTCATTTTATATAACATAGTTATTTACACCAAGTTCACGATGTCGCTCCACTAAGTCTTCTAATGTAATATTATCTACTACACTATTTACTGCTTCATTTATCTTTTGATAAACAAATAACGTTGCACAGGAACCATATCGATTACAATCATGTTCTTCCTCTTCTACGCAAGCTACTGGTGCAAGACTTCCTTCAATTAATTTAAGTATCATACCAACGGTATACTCTTTTGGTTCTTTCGTTAAACGATATCCACCTTGAGCTCCTCTTGAGCTTTTTACAAATCCCGCTCTGCTTAATTGGGTTATAATCTGTTCTAAGTACTTATCAGAGATTTCTTGTCTTTGAGCGATACTCTTGATTGTAATAAAATCACCAGTGTTATTAATGGCCAAATCTAACATCAGACGAAGTGCATATCGTCCTTTCGTTGAAATCTTCATATCTTCTCCGCCTTTCCTTTCTACAATTAATAAGTATCACAACTTTTATACAAAGTCAATATAAATCCTATTATTTCACTATGAATTTATTAAATTCATCTGTTCTTCATAAAAATTGTTCCCCTCTGAGTCAATAACAACAATTACAGGTAGATTTTCTACCCATAACTCACGAATTGCTTCTGTTCCAAGATCCTCATAAGCAATTACCTTAGAGGATTTAATACACTTTGAAAGAAGTGCTCCTGCTCCCCCGATTGCTGCAAAATAAACAGCCTTATTCTTTTTCATAGAAAATATGACATCATCATTTCTCTTCCCTTTACCAATCATTCCTTTTAAACCTAAATTAAGAAGAGAAGGAGTATACTTATCCATTCGACTACTTGTCGTTGGACCTGCAGAGCCAATTACCTGTCCTTCTCTTGCCGGAGTAGGCCCAAGATAATAAATAACTTGATTACGTATATCAAAAGGCAATTCCTGTTTTTGTTGTAATGCTTCAAACATTCTTTTATGGGCAGCATCTCTCGCGGTATAAATTTTTCCTGACAGGTATACATAGTCTCCTGCTTTTAATGAAACCACTTTAGATAAATCTATAGGTGTTGTAATATACTTATCCATTTTAACTCCTATCTTCGTACTAAGTTCGCGAACAAATCAAGATGTTGAATCGAATTTTATTTCTAATACTTTGGCGTCTTTTCTTTTTTACAGTACTCTTTTCACATGACGATTTACATGACAACAGATATTAATTGCAAGAGGAAGACCTGCAATATGTGTTGGATAAGTTTCAATATTTACACCTAGAGCTGTAGTATTTCCTCCCAGACCACCAGGTCCGATACCTGTTAAATTAATTTCCTCTAGAAGTTCTTCTTCCAGTCTTCTTATATGTTCTTTTTCGGATTTTTCCTCTAAACTTCTTGTTAATGCCTTTTTAGCAAGAAATGCACATTTTTCAAAAGTCCCACCGATTCCTATTCCAATTACCATTGGAGGACAAGCATTAGGCCCAGCAAGCTTTATTGTATCTATCACTGCTTTTTTAATTCCTTCTTCTCCATCGGATGGTTTAAGCATAACAATTCGGCTCATATTTTCACTACCAAATCCCTTTGGGGCAACTGTTATTTCGATATTTTCTCCAGGAATAATACTATAATGGATCACTCCTGGTGTGTTATCTTTTGTATTTTCTCGAAGGAGTGGATCACTTACAACAGACTTTCTAAGATATCCTTCTTCATAACCTTGTCTGATTCCCTCATTGATGGCATCCTCTAGATATTTTCCTTCAAAATGTACCTCCTGACCAATTGAAATAAATACAACTGTCATTCCAGTATCTTGACATATCGGAATGAGATCTTTTTTTGCAATCTCTAAGTTTTCCTCTAATTGACCTAAAATCTTTTTACCAAGGTCTGAGTTTTCCAAATAGCTTGCTTTCTTTAATCTGTTCTTAACATCTTCCGTAAGATATAGATTTGCTTCAATACACATTTCTTTGATTACCTTCGTAATTGCATCTGTATGTACTGTTCTCATAATAACCTCAATTCTGATACATCCATACCCAAAGTATACATTTAAATTTAAAAAGCATACCGTTGGTAACAAACATCAAGTTCCATCTCTATTTTAGAAAATTCGTAGTCCATGAGAATTACTCAAGGACTACGAATCTAACATTACAACAGAAAATTATATTACTCTATCGTTTTCTGGATAACTTTATTTACTCTTCTTCTTGTTCATCTTCTTGCTCATCTTGTTCTTCTTGATCCTTAAGAGCACGTGATACCAGTTCCTCTAGGTCCTTTGTATCATCCATGAAGTCTACGTCTTCTTCCTCTAAGGAGCTATCCTCTTCGGTGTAGTCGTCCTCTTCCTGATCCTCATCTGGAGGAATTACAACATTTTCTTCTTTCAGTTCTTCCTCCAATTTTTTTAGAACATCTTCTTCTGTGTTCATACTACTTTCTCTAACTTTTGCTAAGCTTGCAACTCTAATGTCTTTGCCCGCCTCAATGTTGATTAACTTAACACCTGAAGTTATTCTACCAAGAATGCTAATACCATTTACTGCAAGACGGATAATAATACCTTCATTGGTTATAATCATTACCTCATGTTCTTCATTTACAGCTTTCGCTCCAACTACACTACCAGTCTTTTCAGTAATCTTGTAGCACTTCACACCCTTACCACCACGTCTTTGAGGGGTAAATTCATCAAGGTCTGTAAGTTTACCAAGACCATATTCAGAAACTGTAAGCAAATACTTACCTTGAGTGTGAATCTGCATTGCAACTACTTCGTCCCCATCAGTTAAATTCATACCGATAACGCCCATTGATGCTCTACCAGTACTACGGACATCCTTCTCATGGAATCGGATACACATACCATTCTTTGTTACAAGTACAATATCCTTTTGACTATTCGTTGTCTTTACTTCAATTAATTCGTCATCTTCTCTAAGATTAATTGCTTGAAGACCGGTCTTTCGAATATTTTGGTATTCTTTAATCTTAGTCTTTTTCACAATACCATCTTTTGTAGCCATAAATAGATAACGATTGTCTTTGTATTCTTTTAAAGCAATAATTGCAGTAATTCTTTCCTCTGGTAACAACTGTAATAGATTTACTATGGCAGTTCCTCTTGCTGTTCTTGAGGATTCAGGAATTTCGTATGCTTTTAATCGATATACTCTACCTTTGTTGGTAAAGAACATGATATAGTGGTGGGTTGTAGTCATGAATAAGTCTTCAATAAAGTCTTCGTCAATGGTCTGCATACCCTTAATTCCTTTACCACCACGATGCTGACTCTTAAAGTTATCAATGGTCATTCTCTTGATATAACCTAAACGTGTCATTGCAATTACGGTATTTTCATCTGGAATTAAATCTTCCATGGAAATATCAAACTCATCAAATCCGATGGATGTTCTTCTTTCATCTCCGTATTTATCGCTAATAACCTGAATTTCTCCTTTGATAACACCTAGCAATAATTTTTCATCTGCTAAGATTGCTTCAAATTCACTAATTCTTCTCTGAAGCTCAGCAAATTCATCCTGAAGTTTCTCACGCTCCAAACCAGTTAACGCACGAAGTCTCATATCGATGATTGCTTGTGCTTGGATATCATCAAATTCAAATCTCTCGATTAATCTTTCTTTCGCCATGGCACCATTCTTTGAGGAACGAATCACATTAATTACCTCGTCTATGTGATCTAAGGCTTTTAATAATCCCTCTAAAATATGTGCTCTTTCTTTTGCTTTATTTAAATCATAAGTGATTCTTCTTGTTATAACTTCTTCTTGATGTTTTAAATAATAACTTAACATTTCAAGAAGTGTTAATACTTTTGGTTGATTATTTACTAAAGCAAGCATAATCACACCAAAGGTATCTTGTAACTGAGTATGTTTATATAATTGATTTAAGATTACATTCGCATTAACATCACGACGAAGCTCAATACAGATTCTCATACCTTCTCTGTCAGATTCATCACGAAGCTCTGTAATTCCATCAATTTTTTTATCACGTACCAGCTCAGCAATTTTTTCTATCAAACGTGCTTTGTTTACCATGTAAGGTAATTCCGTAACAATAATACGGTTTTTACCGTTTGCCATTGGCTCAATATCTGTTACTGCACGTACACGAATCTTTCCTCGGCCAGTACGATATGCTTCTTCAATTCCTCTTGTACCAAGTATCATTGCACCGGTTGGGAAATCTGGTCCCTTAACGATTTCTAATAATTCTTCAATCGTTGTTTCCTGTCCAGCAATTTTATTATCAATAATACGTATTACAGCACCAATAATCTCTCTCATATTATGAGGAGGAATATTGGTTGCCATACCTACCGCTATACCAGAAGTACCATTTACTAAAAGATTTGGATATCTTGCTGGAAGAACCACTGGTTCTTTTTCCGTTTCATCGAAGTTTGGAGAAAAATCAACGGTGTCTTTGTTAATATCAGACAACATCTCCATCGATATTTTACTAAGTCTTGCTTCGGTATATCGCATGGCAGCGGCGCCATCGCCATCTACAGAACCAAAGTTACCGTGGCCATCTACCAGCGGATATCTAGTTGACCAATTTTGCGCTAAGTTTACTAAAGCACCATAGATAGAGCTATCACCATGAGGATGATATTTACCCATTGTATCACCGACAATACGTGCACACTTACGGTGTGGTTTGTCAGGACCATTATTTAACTCTATCATAGCGTATAAAATTCTTCTCTGTACCGGTTTTAATCCATCTCTTACATCCGGAAGGGCTCTGGCTGCAATAACCGACATGGCATACTCGATATAGGAGGTTTCCATTGTCTTTTTAAGGTCGACATCATGCACCTTATCAAAGATATTCTCGTCCATTTTAATTCCTCCGTAGTTTAGATATCTAAATTCTTAACATATTTTGCATTTGCTTCGATAAATTCACGTCTAGGTTCTACGTTATCTCCCATTAAGGTAGTAAACGTTAAGTCAATCTCAGATGAATTTTCATCATCCATTGTTACACGTAGCAAAACTCTACGCTCAGGATCCATTGTTGTCTCCCAAAGCTGTTCTGCATCCATCTCACCTAAACCTTTATAACGTTGAATCTTATTATTTTGATCTCGTCCAATCTGCAATAAAATGTTGTTCAAATCTTCGTCTGAATAAGCATACCAAACCTGCTTGTTTTTCTCAACCTTATAAAGTGGCGGTTGAGCTAGATAAACATATCCCTCGCGAATTAATTCAGGCATAAAACGATAGAGGAACGTTAATAATAGAGTACTGATATGTGCTCCATCAACATCGGCATCTGTCATAATAATAATCTTATGATAACGCAATTTCGAAATATCAAAATCATCCGAAATACCTGTACCAAAGGCTGTAATCATGGCTTTAATTTCGTTGTTTACCAATATTTTATCAAGTCTTGATTTCTCAACATTTAAAATTTTTCCTCGAAGTGGAAGGATAGCCTGAGTAGCACGAGATCTAGCTGTCTTTGCTGAACCACCCGCGGAATCACCCTCAACAATATAAATTTCGCAATTTTTTGGATCTTTATCTGAACAATCTGCTAACTTTCCAGGTAAACTCATTCCTTCTAGTGCAGTCTTCCTACGAGTTAAATCTCTTGCTTTACGAGCAGCATCTCTTGCTCGTTGCGCGAGAACTGCTTTTTCTAAGATTATCTTCGCAACAGAAGGATTTTGCTCTAAGAAATAAGTTAATTGTTCACTTACAACACTGTCTACAGCTGATCTAGCTTCACTGTTTCCAAGTTTTTGTTTCGTTTGTCCCTCAAACTGTGGATCTGGAAGTTTAATACTAATTATTGCAGTAAGACCTTCTCTAATATCTTCACCAGATAGATTGGCCTCATTGTCCTTTAAAAATTTCATTTTTCTTGCAAAGTCATTGAAAGTTTTTGTTATTGCATTTTTAAAACCAGTATAATGAGTACCACCTTCTGGTGTTGTTATATTATTTACAAAGCTATAGCAGTTTTCTGAATAAGTGTCATTGTGCTGCATAGCAACCTCAACGTAAACACTATCTCTAGTTCCTTCACAATAAATTATTTCTGGATAAAGAACTTTTTTATGATTATTAAGGTACTGAACATACTCTTTAATACCACCTTCATAGTGAAATTCTTTCACCTTTGGCTCTGTTGTTTCTTCACCGTCTATAGTTCTTAAATCTCTTAAAATAATTTTAAGGCCTTTTGTTAAGAATGCCATTTCTCTCAAACGTTGCTTTAATATGTCATAGTCATAAACAGTTTCTTCAAAGATATCCTTATCTGGTAAAAATGTAACCGTTGTTCCAGATTTATCGGAATCACCTACCACACGAAGTGGTTCTATTACCTTACCACGCTCATAGCGTTGTTTGTACATCTTCCCATCAACTTCTACTGTTACTTCTAACCATTCAGAGAGTGCATTAACGACCGACGCACCAACTCCATGCAATCCACCGGATACCTTGTATCCTCCACCGCCAAACTTTCCGCCAGCATGAAGAATAGTAAATACTACTTCAACTGTTGAAATTCCTTTTTTCTTGTTAATTTCTACTGGTATACCTCTACCATTATCAATAACGGTAATGGAATTATCCGGATTAATAGATACGTCGATGGTATTACAATATCCAGCCAAAGCCTCATCGACAGCATTATCCACGATTTCATAAACCAGATGATGGAGACCTCTACTAGAAGTACTTCCAATGTACATACCTGGTCGTTTTCTAACCGCTTCCAATCCCTCTAATATTTGTATTTGGTCAGCTCCGTAATCCTTGCTCATATCTAGCCTCCTGCAATCTATGCATTAATTGTTTTATCCTTTTTGAACAGTTCCTTGAATAACCTTATATATTCGATCCGTCTCAATTCTATTATTCACAAATTCTTCAAGACCGGTACAGGTTACTATGGTTTGAATACCGACAATACTGTCTAATAACTGATTTTGCCTTTTTCTATCTAATTCTGACAATACATCATCTAGGAGTAGAATTGGTTTGTCTTTCGTTACCTGTTTCACTAATTCTATTTCTGCAAGCTTTAAAGATAATGCAGCAGTTCTTTGCTGCCCCTGTGATCCATACTTTCTAACATCCTGACCATTGATAAGAAAACTAAGGTCATCTCGATGTGGTCCAACATTCGAAACCTTTAAGGCAATATCACGTTCCATACTTTTTTTTAGTTTACTTTCAAACTCATCTTCCGCTACATTAGGCTCATAGACGATTTCTAATTCTTCCTTTCCATCGCTAAGTTTTTTATGTAGCGTAAAAATTAGTTCATTCATGCTTTTTATAAATGCATCTCTCTCTTTAATCAAAGCAGATCCAAAATGAACTAGCTGCTGATCCCACACATAAAGCGTATCCAATAAACTTTTGTTAAAACCTATTTGTTTTAATAAATTGTTTCTCTGATTTAAAACTTTGTTATAATTTATCAGATTGTGTAGATATAGCTTGCTTAATTGGCAAAGTTCCATATCAACAAACCTTCTCCGTCCACTTGGCCCATCTTTGATAATTGCTAAATCCTCCGGAGAAAAAAACACAACATTAATGACACCGAATAATTCTGAAGAACGTCTAATCGGTATCCCATCAATCGCCACACCTTTGGGTTTGTTTTTTTTAAGATGCATATCAAGCCGACGATCTACTCCATCTCTGCTTATCCTCATGCGAATATGTGCTTCTTCCGACTGTAGTTTAATGATTTCTCTATCCTTACTTCCTTTGTGTGACTTTGTGGTAGCACAAAGAAACACTGCTTCAAGTATATTGGTCTTCCCCTGAGCATTGTCTCCATACAAAATATTAGTCGATGGAGAAAACTCCAAAGATAAGTTCTCATAGTTTCTAAAATTACTCAATTCAAGAGACTTTATAATCATCCCTACACCAACTATCTAATCATTTTAATCACGATGCTATTATCCCAACAATTAAACAGCACTACCTTTTTCCTTCTCTATTTTTTTCAATTCTTTCAGAAGGTAAAAATCCCTATCTATCATTATACACCATAATGCAAGTGGAATGCCAGTAAATTGCATAAATTTTTTTAAGCATCGACAATAATATTAAATTATAAACTTTTTATAAAGTGCAATTGGAAATTCAATATTCACCCCTATGCATAAAAATACATGATAATACATAGGGGTGATTTTAAAGACTTCACAAAACGTGAAGATGAATTTAGTTAGATGATTTATTCATGATTGACGATTTGAATGATTTCATTGCCATATTCAACAGAGTCTCCACCGTGAAGTTTTTTTCCTCTTTGATATTCGATGGCACCATTCACTTTTACGAGTCCTTCTGTAATAACATCCTTTGCTTCGACTCCTGAATCAACAAGACCAGCAGCTTTTAAAGCTTGACCCAATTTAATAAACTCTTCTCTTAATACAATTTTTTCCATATATCAACCTATCTGCGCCGTGTATCGCGCTAAAATATCATCATAAAATAAAGATTAAATCTTTTCATGATGTTTAGTTATCAATTACTATAAAATTTTAATATTGTGCTGCATTAAAACTTACTGGAAGAATCAGATAAAAATAAGACTCCTCTTTGTCTTTAATAAAACATGGTGCTTTTGGATTTATAAGATAAATATCTACTTCTTCATCATCAATTACTCGAAGTGCATCAATTAAAAACTTAGGATTAAAGCCAATTAAAATGTCTTTTCCCTCTTTTTCAATATCAATGTCTTCATCCATAGAACCAATGGAAGTGTTGATTTTCAATTCTAATTTTTTATCTTCAATACCAACAATAATTGGTTTTTTCTCTGTTTCTTTAATCAATAAAGTTGCTCTGTCAATACAGCTTAAGAACTCTTTTTTATTAATTTTAACTTTTGTTTCATAATCTCCAGAAAGCATATGATCAATTTTGTAATACTCCCCTTCGATTAATCTTGAAAGTACTAAAGTATTATCGAACATAAATAAAACGTGGCGATCAGTGTAGTAAATCAAGACTTCATCTGATATTTCACCAGATAATATTTTACTTACTTCTTGCAGTGTTTTTCCAGGAACTATGAATTTTTTTGGTGAATATGTGTTTTTCAGTTCTACTTTTCGCATAGAAATACGGTGACCATCAAGGGAAACCATTCTTAGTTCATTTTCATTAATCTCAAATAATTCACCTGTCATAATTTTATTACTTTCATTATCCGAAATTGAAAAAACAGTCTGACGGATAACCTCTTTTAGAGTAAACTGTGACAATTCAATTACATCTTTTTTCTCGATCGTTGGTAACATAGGAAATTCATCTGCAGATTTTCCTGCTATAGTAAACTTTGCTTTCTCACAGACAATAGTTGTCATATATTTCTCATCAGTATCAACGATGACCTCATTATCTGGTAGTTTTCTAATAATTTCGGAAAAAACTTTTGCATTAATAGCTACAGTTCCAGTCGATATTATAGAACCCTTTACAATAGTTTCTATACCAAGTTCCATATCATTCGAAATTATTTTAATCGTATCATTTTGTACTTCGATAACGATACATTCTAAGATTGGCATAGTTGATTTTGATGATACTGCTTTTAAAGCAATATTAACGCTATTTAACAATTCATTCTTTTGGCAAGCGATTTTCATTTTGTGAATAACTCCCTTCAGCGATTTTTTATATATAAATAATTAAAAGATTTATTAGTAATCGTAGTAGGGAGTGTTAGGAAGTTAATAAGTACCTCAAACCCTTACTGCGAAAGTCTTACAAGAAATAATAACCATGTGAATAGTTTTTGATCCTTCTGGATTTTTTATTAACATGCTAAGAACGATTATTAAGTTATCAATAGTGTTCTAACATGAAAATAACAGCATTTAAACGAATGATTGTGGATAACATTTTAAAATTTTCATAAGATTATGCACAATTAAGAAAAAAGGGTATAAAAACTAAAGGTCTATCCTAATAAGACCTAGCTAAAAAAGATAGTAATAAACACTAAATTTAAAAGGAAATATAAAGTGAGCCAGAAAACCGCCTCACTTTATATTGAGAAATATACTTTCGTTATGGAGAAGGATTGATTTTTTTAATTAATACATCAATCGTATTCTGTAAGGAAGGATCCTTCTTAATATCTTTTTCTATTTTATTACAGCCATGTAAAACAGTAGAATGATCTCGATTACCCATCATTTTACCGATGTCTGTTAGAGAAAGAGAAGTCAACTTACGGCAAAGATACATAGCAATTTGTCTCGGGAAGGCAATATTTCTACTACGATTATCCGAATAAATTTCAGAAGTTGTTGTAGTAAAATGTTCTGACACTACCTCAATAATAAGATCAAGTGTTACAGTTTTTTTATTGTCAGGTGAGATTAGATCTTTTAGTGCTTCTTCCGCAAGTATTACGTCAACTTCTTTCTTTTTTAATCGAGAAAGGGCAACAATTTTAGTTAATGCACCCTCAAGTTCTCGAATGTTTGACTTAATATTGGAAGCAATATATTTCATTACCTCATCATCAATTGTTAAACAATCAAGCTCTTCCTTTTTCTTAAGAATAGCCATTCTGGTTTCATAATCTGGAGATTGAATGTCTACTGTTAGGCCCCATTCGAAACGTGATCTTAAACGTTCCTCCAATGTTAAAATATCTTTTGGAGGTTTATCTGAAGATATAATTATCTGTTTTTTTGATTCATGTAGGGTATTGAAAGTGTGGAAAAATTCTTCCTGAGTTCTTTCTTTTCCTATAATAAATTGAATATCATCGATTAATAAAACATCTATATTTCGATACTTTTCTCGAAATTCCGTAGGAGTGGTATCTGCATTACGAATGGATTCAATTAGTTCATTCGTAAACTTTTCACTTGTTACATAAAGCACTTTGGAATTAGGATTTTGTTCTAATATATAGTGAGCAATTGAATGCATTAAGTGAGTTTTTCCAAGACCTACACCACCATAAATAAAAAGTGGATTGTAAATTTCTGCTGGAGATTCTGCAACAGCCAAAGATGCTGCATGAGCCAAATTATTATTCGCACCAACAACAAATGTGTCAAACGTGTAACGCGGATTAAGGTAAGATAAGCTTTCATTTTTTATTTTACTCGGAGCTTGCGTTTGTACTTTTTCTTCCGCTCTTGTCTGACTAAGAAGTACAAATTCAACTTCAAAATCATGATTAATCACTTCTGCGATGGCAGTTTTTAAAAATTGACTGTATTTATTCTTAATAAAATCCAGGCTATTCGCACCAATTTTAGTATCATCTACAGAAAGCTTAATTACATTATCCTTAACATCATATACTTTGAGAGGAAGAAGCCAAGTTTTATAGGAAACCTCTGTAACATTGTATTCTATTTTTAAAAACTCCAAAATTTCATTCCATTTTTCTTGAATCAAGCTTTTCATAGTAAAACCCGTGCCCTTCTCTGTATATATTATAATTATCGAAAGTGTTTACTCTCACGACAAAAGACGCAGCAATAGTATAACCTTAAATAATTCAGGTTAATTTGCTGCTGATAACATTTTCTAGTCTAGTATAGTTTGTCCACAAAAGTCCATACACTTATAATATATAACAAAATTATAAACATTTCAATGTTTATATTTTTTTATGAACATAACTTTGTTAATTTTCCATAATTTATTCACAGCATAATATCAATTATACACACAGGGTTAATAATAGTATAGGGGTTACCCACACTGAAATAGCTAGTATTATTAAGGATAAAAGAGGCTATAACATAAAATATTAACACAAATGAACAGTGTTATCCACAATTCATCCACAAACTGTGGATAACTCGTATTTTTTTATCAACATATAGTAACACAGAGGAAGATAAAAATTTTTAACAACAACATATAGAAAACGAAATAATTTCAAATATCATGGAAATTTAGAGTCGTTAAATATATATATAAATAGGAAGAAACTAAATCATGAAAATTTATGGATAAGAAATAACTTAGACATTGTGATAATCTAGATGTAATAGTCAGTTATTTTATAAAGTGTTTAAATAATTTGAAAAATAGCAGAAAGTAATTAATCTAGTAGATGGATAAAATCGTATCAAAACAAAAGATTTACTTGACGTAACATGTCTTTCCTACTATAATAGTAATGCTATTTAAAATAGAGTAAATAGGCTTACCATAAAGAGACGGTAGTTTAAAGGAGGTGTTTTCGAATGAAAATGACATTTCAGCCAAAGAAGCGTTCTAGAGCTAAGGTTCATGGATTTAGAGCAAGAATGAGCACATCTAACGGTAGAAAGGTATTAGCCGCTAGAAGAGCAAAAGGAAGACATAAATTATCAGCATAGGTCGCAGTTCATGTGACCTTTTCTTCTAATACGTGATGATAAGGAGTAGCTATGATATGCTATCCAAAGGACAAGAGAGGCAGTTAACCAAAACATGATTTGAAGTAAGATTAAACTTTTCAAAATGTGAGGAAGACTGGCTCGTCTTGTATACACGAGTAATTAGAAGAAAGTATGAGAAATAAAGTAATTAATCTACTTTTTATTTCTGGCAGCATCAAATCTACATTCAGATTTGATAAGCAATTTATATTAGTATAGCAAAACGACAGTAGACAAGCCGGTAGGGCCTTGTCGATAAGGAGATTTTGAATTTGTCAGAATCATTAAAAAATAGTCAGCAATTCGGTAATGTATATAAAAACGGTAAGTCTTTTGCTAATAAGTATTTGGTAATGTATGTTTGTAAAAACGAGTTGTCGTTTAATCGTTTGGGAATTTCGGTTAGTAAAAAAGTCGGTAATAGCGTAATTAGACATAGGATAACTAGATTAATTAGGGAAAGTTATCGGTTAAATGATGCGATATCTAATAGCGGTTTAGATATCGTAGTTGTAGCAAGAGCAGGATCAAAAGGTAAAAACTATTCAGAAATAAGCAGTGCACTAATGCACTTGGCAAAACTGCATAAAATTATAAAAAGCAGTGAGCCTGATAGAAATTAAGTTTTAAGCATGAAATGGTTGCTAAAAATAGAGCAACCGAATAAATGGAGTAAATATTGGACTCCTTTTATTCATAACAGGTAAGGGAGGAAAATAACTTATCTTGTTATAGCAGGTTTAGTATTGCCTGCAGAGAGAAAATATGAATGTGATGAAACGAATTCTAATAGCAATAGTTAAATTATATCGAAAATATATCTCACCAATGAAGAGAGTTCCCACTTGTCGCTTTACTCCTACCTGTTCGGAGTATGCATTGGAAGCATTGCAGCGATACGGTGCTGTTAAAGGAAGTTATCTTGCGGTGAGGAGAATTCTTAAGTGTCATCCGTTTCATAAAGGGGGATTCGATCCTGTTCCTTAGGATGGCCTTTTTTGAGTTAAAAGTATACCTTATTAATAAGGAGGAAAATTAGTTGGACATAACAGTATTGACTCAAGTAACCGGTATTTTAGGTCCATTTGCTTGGGTAATGGGTATTATTTTAAATGGAATTTATGAATTTCTTAATTTTTTTGGAATAGCAAATATTGCACTATGTATTATTATCTTTACCTTTGTAATTAAGATGCTTATGCTTCCATTAACAATCAAGCAACAAAAAGGTAGTCGTTTATCCGCAAAAATGAATCCAGAAATTCAGAAGGTACAAGCAAAGTATAAAGGTAAAAAAGACCAAGCATCGATGCAAAAGCAGCAAGCAGAAATGCAGGAAATATACTCAAAATATGGGGCATCTCCATTTTCAGGATGTTTACCATTATTAATTTCTTTACCTATTATGTTTGCATTATATCGAGTTATCTATGCAGTTCCTGCATATGTGAATGACGTGAAAAGTTTATATGACGTGATAGCTCAGGGAGTTATAAATATACAGGGATTTCCAGAAGCATTAGCTCAGTTCTTAACTGATAATAAAGTAGCAGTTAATACAACTGCATTTACCGATGCTTTAACTTTAGGTAAGTTAGATATTGCTACGAATAAGTTAATCGATATCTTTGCACAGTTTAAGACTGCGAACTGGGAAGTATTTTTATTAAAGGATACTTGGAATGTAAACTATCTTCAGTACTTTACAAGTGATAATTTAACTACAATACAAAATTTTGTAAGTGGTATTGATGTAAAAGAAACGGTAGACCAGATTATTCATGTAAATAAATTTATTGGTAATCTAAACATTCTTGATGTCCCTGGATTTACCTTCCCAGGAATTTTAATACCTTTGGCTGCGGCTGGATCACAGTTTGCGCAAAGTAAACTTATGATGTCAGCAACACCGCAAAGCACATCTGATGATACCCCAGGTGCACAAAGTTTAAAAACTATGAACACTGTTATGCCTGTCGTATCCGGTATTTTCTGTACCTTCTTACCAATTGGTGTTGGTATCTACTGGATTGCAAGTAGTGTTGTCCAGATTGTACAACAGATTTTTATTAATAAGTATCTTGATAAGATAGATATTGATGAAATGGTTGCTAAGAGTGTAGCAAAATCAAATAAAAGAAAAGAAAAGTATGGTGTAGTCACAGGAAATACAATGGCTAATGTAGCGAAGACAACAACGAAAGCAATTGATGTTTCTAGCAAGACTACTACTGATACTAAGACAAGCAATAAAGCAAAAGATCCATCAAATTATAAAAAGAGTAATGTATCCTATGCTGCAGGCAGCATCGCAGCAAATGCTAACATCCTAAAGCGTGATAGTGATAAGGGGGATAAAAAATAATGGAGGACTGGAAAGAGTTTACGGGTAAAACAGTAGATGAAGCTTTAACAGAAGCCTTATTAAGTTTTCAAACTACAAGTGAGAATATGGAATATGAGGTTATTGAGAAAGAATCAAAAGGTTTACTTGGAATGTTTTCAAAGCCTGCAAAAATACGTGCTAAATTAAAGTTTAGTATTGATGGGGTAGCAAAGAACTTTCTAGATAAAGTTTTTAAAGCTATGGGAATTGATGCGACTGCAGAAGTAGTATACGATAAAGAGGGGGAAAATGTAGACATCAATATTGTCGGGGATGATATGGGTGTACTAATAGGGAAAAGGGGACAAACCTTAGACTCTCTCCAGTATCTAACAAGCTTAGTAATTAATAAGAATAACGAAGGTTATTTAAAGGTAAAGTTAGATACAGAAAATTATCGCGAAAGAAGAAAAGAAACTTTGGAGAATTTAGCAAAGAATATTGCATCCAAAGTTAAAAGAACACACAAACAGGTATCCTTAGAACCTATGAATCCTTATGAACGACGTATCATTCATTCTGCATTACAGAATGATAAATATGTTGAGACGCATAGTGAAGGTGAAGAGCCTTTTAGAAAAGTTGTAATTAGCTTAAAGAAAGGCGTAACTCCTCATAATAATAGTAATCGATTTGGGAATAAAGATTACAATAAAAAGGGATTCAATAAAGATAGCAGGAAGGAATTCCATAAGAAGTACGGCGGAAATACGAAGGATTACAGTACTGATTATAAGAAGGACTATGCTGCATACTTAGAAGCAAAAGCAGCTGCAAAAGCAGTAGAAGCTAATAAGGAATAATACGCAGAGTATTAAGTTGTCAGGCTGTGACATGGGAAAGTACCTAAGCGGTACTTCCTGTGTAACAGCCTTTCCTAACTATTATCGGAACTAAACTTATGTTTTGATAATCAGATAGAAGATACAAAAAGGGATACCTTATATCAAAGTAGAAAAATAATTTCTGATTAATTTGCAATAAGATGTAATTTATTTATATCAAAAGTAAAGAAATAAATTCTGGTTAATTATAAAAAAGAGGAACCTTATGTCAGAAGTAAATATCAATTTCTGATATTCGGATACAAGTTGCAAAAAAATATAATATATAAGATATCAAAAATCAACTTCTTTAAATAATTTATAAATTAGACAACTTGTTATTATAATTTTTAAAGGAATTTAAATATAATTTTGGAGGAAATGAGAGACATGAAAACAGATACCATTGCCGCCATAGCAACAGGACTTAGTAATGCAGGAATTAGTATAGTTAGAATAAGTGGAGATCAGGCCTTTGCTGTGATTGATAAGATATTTCAAACAAAATCAAAGGCAAAAAGGCTATCTGAGATGGAATCTCATACAGTACACTATGGTTATATTGTTGATGGCGAAGAAGTCATCGATGAAGTTATGGTAGTAATCATGCGTGCTCCAAGAAGTTATACCATGGAAGATAGTATAGAAATTGATTGCCATGGTGGAATTACCGTAACAAAAAAAGTATTAGAAACAGTATTAAGAGCAGGTGCTAGAATTGCAGAGCCTGGAGAATTTACAAAACGTGCATTTTTAAATGGCAGAATAGATCTTTCTCAGGCGGAAGCAGTTATTGATATAATACATGCAAATAATGAATTAGCTTTAAAAAATTCTATGAAGCAGTTAAAAGGTAATGTACTTCATAAGGTAAAAGATGTAAGGCAAAGTATACTGTTAGACACAGCTTATATTGAAGCTGCGCTTGATGATCCAGAGCATATTAGTTTAGAAGGATTTGCTGATAAATTAAGAGAAAATGTAATGGGAAGCATCAAGGAACTTTCTGAACTAATCGATACATCAGAAAATGGTCGATTGATTAAGGAAGGAATACGTACTGTCATATTGGGTAAACCAAACGCTGGGAAATCTTCTTTATTAAACTTAATGGTAGGAGAAGAAAGAGCGATTGTAACAGATATTGCTGGGACAACAAGAGATACAATTGAAGAAACTGTATTTTTAAATGGTTTATGCTTAAATCTTATTGATACTGCTGGAATACGTGAAACATCGGATTTAGTGGAAAAGTTAGGTGTGGAAAAAAGTTTAAAGAGTGCGAAAGAAGCAGATTTAATTATTTATGTTATTGATACCTCCACATCATTAAATCAGGATGATAAAGAAATTCTAGAATTTATCAAGGATAGAAAAGCAATCGTACTTTTAAATAAATCAGATTTAGAACCTGTAATTAAGGAAGAAGAAATAAAACTTCTTACGAATAAACCAATGTTAAAGATTTCTGCAACAAATCAAACAGGAATCAAAGAATTAGAAGAGACAATTACAGAAATGTTTTTTGAAGGTAACATTTCTTTTAATGATGAAATATATATTACAAACGTAAGACATAAAAATGCTCTAATAGAAGCAAAAATTAGTTTAGAGCAAGTTATAGTTAGTATTGAAAATGAAATGCCAGAAGATTTTTTCTCTATTGATTTGATGAATGCATATGAAGTATTAGGAACGATCATAGGGGAAGCTGTGGATGAGGATTTGGTTAACACCATATTCAAAGAATTTTGTATGGGAAAATAGACACAAATTTAATGTTATTACTAAAATAAGCTATAGTATAAATACGTTTGATATGTCGAATAAAATTTAAAATAAATTTTGTAATTTCATATTTTCTGATACAAATTGAGAAGCAAAACGTACGCAAGAATGGAGGTAAGTATGTCAAATCAATATGAAGCTTATGACGTTGTAGTGGTGGGAGCAGGACATGCTGGTTGTGAAGCAGCATTGGCATGCGCACGTCTAGGTTTTAACACAATAATGTTTACCGTAAGTATGGATAATATCGCTTTAATGCCTTGTAATCCAAACATTGGAGGTACATCCAAAGGTCATCTTGTTCGTGAAATAGATGCCTTAGGTGGAGAAATGGGGAAAAACATTGATAAAACTTATATACAATCTAAGATGCTAAATCAATCCAAAGGTCCTGCTGTACACTCATTAAGAGCGCAAGCGGATAAAATGGATTATTGTAGAGAGATGCGCAAGGTTGTTGAAAATACAGAGAACTTAACATTACGCCAAGATGAGGTAATTGATATTCTTACAGAGAATAATCAAGTGACAGGGGTAGTAGTTTATTCTGGAGGAGTATATTCTTGTAAAGCAGTAATATTATGTACAGGAGTTTACTTAAATGCGAGATGTATTTATGGTGAAACCATTCATCATACTGGTCCTAATGGATTACCATCTGCAAATCACTTGACAGAAAGTTTAAAGAAGCTCGGTATTGAAATGTATCGATTTAAAACAGGTACTCCTGCAAGAATAGATAAAAGAAGTATTGATTTTAGTAAGATGGAGGAGCAGTTTGGAGATGAAAAGGTAGTGCCATTCTCCTTTACGAATACTCCAGAAGATATTGCAAAGGATCAGGTATCTTGCTGGCTAACCTATACAAATGAAAATACACATGGAATAATTCGAGAGAATATTCATCGCTCTCCTTTATATTCTGGTAACATAAAAGGAACGGGGCCAAGATATTGTCCATCCATTGAAGATAAGGTAGTTAAATTTCCTGATAAAGAACGTCATCAAGTTTTTATTGAGCCAGAAGGCAATTATACTAATGAAATGTATATTTCAGGTATGTCAAGTAGTTTGCCAGAGGATGTACAATTTAAGATGTATCGTTCTGTTTCAGGCTTAGAAAATGCTAAAATTGTAAGAAATGCATACGCAATTGAATATGATTGCATTAATCCGATGCAGTTAAAATCTAGTTTGGAGTTTATGTCAATCAGTGGACTATTTAGTGGTGGCCAATTTAATGGTAGCTCTGGTTATGAAGAAGCTGCAGCGCAAGGATTAATTGCAGGTATTAATGCAGCTAGAAAGTTATCAGGAAAAGAACCAATAGTACTAGATCGTTCTCAGGCGTATATTGGTGTTCTAATTGATGACCTTGTAACAAAGGAAACACATGAACCGTATCGTATGATGACTTCCAGGGCAGAATATCGTCTAATTCTTAGACAAGACAATGCAGACTTAAGACTTACTAAGATAGGGCATGAGATAGGATTGATTAGTGAGGAACGTTATGAGCATCTACTTGAGAAAGAAAAAATGATTAAAGAAGAGATGATACGATTAGAAAATACTTTAATTGGTGCATCAAAAGACGTTCAAGAAATTCTAGAAGGCCTTGGAACAACAACATTAAAAACAGGTACTACATTAGCTGAGCTTGTTAGAAGACCAGAATTGACCTATAACCTATTAGCTCCTCTCGATAAGAATAGAAAACCATTACCTGAAGAAGTGATTACTCAAGTTGAAATTAACTTTAAATATGATGGATATATTAGAAGACAAGAGCATCAGGTGGAACAGTTTAAAAAGCTGGAAGGGAAAAAGATTCCTGAAGATTTAGACTATTCCGTCGTACCATCTTTAAGAATTGAAGCGAAACAAAAATTAAACCAAATTAGACCAAGCTCTGTAGGACAAGCATCTCGAATTTCTGGAGTATCCCCTGCAGATATCTCTGTTTTATTGGTGTATTTGGAACAATTAAGAAGAAGTAAATAGAATGTGTTAATTTACTTTATAACTTACGATAAGTAATGGTTTTACTACCACAGGGAACTAATTAAATTCAAAAACAAAAGTGAGTCAACTTTCTAAAATAACTTATGATAAGGACATAGTTGGTTGACTCTCTTGTTATTATTAAAAATAGGTTTGTACCTATAGCATCTTAGATGCAAACGTTTACATGAGTAGTCATGGAGGTATTAATGAGAGATAATTCGATTTTTATTCAGGGACTTAATAGTCTTGGAGTAGATTTAAATAAACAACAGTTAGAACAATTTGAAATGTATTATGATTTATTAATTGAATGGAATTCATTTATGAATCTGACAGCGATCACAGAATATGAGGAAGTGATACAGAAACATTTTCTTGATAGCTTGTCTCTTATAAAATCATATAAAATAAAGCCAGGGGATAATCTACTAGATATGGGTACTGGTGCTGGATTTCCTGGAATACCTTTAAAAATAGCATATCCGGACTTAAATGTTCTACTTATGGATTCACTAAATAAAAGAATCAACTTTTTAAATGAGGTTATAAATAAGTTAGATTTGGGAAATATATCGGCAATTCATGCTAGGGCTGAGGAGCAAGCAAGAAAACCAGAGTACCGTGAGCAGTTTGATTTAGTTGTATCAAGAGCTGTTGCAAGAACAGCATCTTTAGCAGAATTATGTTTACCTTATGTGAAAAAGGGTGGTTATTTTATACCTTACAAATCAGGCAAAGTCACTGAGGAGTTAGAGGAAGCAGAATATGCATTAGAATGTTTAGGTGGTAAATTAGAAGAAAAAGTTACATTTACTTTACCTGATACCGATATGGATCGTACTTTAGTACGTATAAAGAAAGTAAAAGAAACTCCAAAGACATATCCAAGAGCAGGTGGAAAACCATTGAAGATGCCTTTGTTGCGCAAGAAATAGCGAAACAGAAATTCATTTAGAATAAAAGCGCTAATACGCTAGAATAGAGGTTATTATGTATATTCGGGGTAAGATAATACACCAAGGGGAAGACTTAACGGAATGTTTTAAAATTCGTAAAGAAGTTTTTGTTGAAGAACAAGGGATACCGGAAGAATTAGAATTTGATGAGTTAGACAAAGTTGCATTACACTGTCTTATATTTTCAACGGATAATGAACAAAAAGAGGAAAATGAGAAGCCCGTTGCTACTGGAAGATTACTTCTATTAGAGAATGGAACATTCAAAATAGGAAGAATAGCAGTACGAAAAGAAGAACGCGGAAAGCATTATGGAGACATGCTAGTGAAGATGTTGATTAGCAAAGCCTTTGAATGTGGGGCAACAAAAGTAATATTAAGTGCTCAGGTTCGTGCTGTAAAATTTTATGAAACTATTGGATTTAAAACAGTGGGTGAAAAATATATAGAAGATGGTATTGAACATATAAGTATGGAGCTAGAACAACAGGATTTATGTAAAACTTGTCAAAAAGTAAAATAATCTTTAAATATATCTGCATACTATGAAATAGACATTTTCTCTTTTATATGTTAAAATATGTTATAGTTAGTTTAAGACAAGAATAGTGAGGATTTATACAGATGGAAAAAACTCATAAGGATATAAACAACGAGATAAAGCAGACAAAAGAGGCTATGGAATTTAGTTATGAGATGTTAAAAAAGTTGGATGAGCAATCTTATAAATTAAAGGAAAAAGTCGATGTAGTTGAAAAACAGAAAAAAGAGTTGGAACATACCTTAGAGAAAATGAATGACAGCCAAGATAAAAATCATTTATTGTTCTCTCCTTATGAGGATACTCAGAAACTTAAAGAAGAGGACTATATTAAGAAGGAGTTGGATCAACTTAAGGGCAATCTTCCAAATATAATTAATCTTCTTGAACAGCATAATGAATTGAAGTCTAAGTATCATTTAATACTAAATTGTTTAACTAACCTTTTAGAAAGACAAAATATAGACTTACAGGCTATTGAGGCAGAGAAGTGTTCAGATGAATTAATAAATCACGAAGCTCTTGGCCTAAAAATACTGGAAACACAAGAGATTGAGCGTCAGAGAATAGCCAGAGATCTACATGATTCTACGATACAGAATCTTACTTCTTTGGTACATAAGACCGAGCTTTGCATTAAACTTTTTGATTTAGACGCTATTCGTGCAAAACTCGAGTTAGCTACTATGATAGAAAACATTCGCACAATTATCAATGATATGCGAGAGATAATATATGATTTACGACCAATGACATTAAATGATTTAGGATTAAAAGCAGCAATTGAGAGATATGTTGATAATTATAAGCGACATAATTCAATCCAAATGAGAGTATCAATTGATGAAGATCTCAAAATAACAAATCAAGTGGTTAGTATAACTATCTATCGTATTATACAAGAGGCCTGTAATAATATATCAAAACATGCAAAAGCAACTATTTGTAAAATTGATTTATCACAGAAAGAAGAAATAATTCAATTAACAATTGAAGACAATGGTATAGGTTTTGAAGAGAGTTCTAAATGCAAAGTTGCCACATATGATAATTGTGGCTTTGGTTTAACTAATATGAAAGAAAGAGTTTACTTACTTTCTGGTAAATTTTCTTTAGAATCAAATAATGAAAATGGAACTAAAATCATTGTAAATATACCATGTTGTATTGGCAAGGGGGATTAGTAAATGGGTGTAATACGAATAGTAATTGCAGATGATCATAAGATGGTCAGAGAGGGTTTGAAGCAACTTCTGGAACTTGATGGTGATATTCAAGTAGTCGGAGAGGCAAGTGATGGGGAACAGTGTCTACAAAAGGTAACTGAAACAAGCCCTGATGTGTTACTCCTTGATATCAATATGCCATCAATGAATGGATTACAGACTCTGCAAGAACTGAGAAGAAACAAAAGCGTACAAAAAGTTCTGATGTTAACAATTCATAATGAAGTAGAATATTTATTACGAGCTGTTGAAATAGGGGTAAATGGATACGTATTGAAAGATTCCGAATCTTCTGTGTTAAAGAAAGCAATTTATACAATTTATCAAGGTGAAACCTATATAGAACCATCTTTAACTCCAGATTTAAAAGAAAGAATGCAAAGAAGTTCTAGTTCAAGTAACGCAGAGGTTTTGACACGTAGAGAAGTTGATGTATTAAAATTATTAGCAGAAGGATTATTTAATAAAGAAATTGCTTACCGTTTAAATATTAGTGAAAAAACAGTGAAAAATCATGTGTCTAATATATTTAAAAAAATAAGTGTTTCAGATCGTACGCAAGCAGCAGTATATGCAATCAAAAATAATTTTGTAAATATGTTTTAATATAGTATAGAGTAGATAAGGGATAGAGATATTGGTTCTATCTCTTTTTTAATTATAGGTATATACTTACTTCAATTACCTATATATAAAAAAAGTAAGTGGTATGTATTAACCTATGAATAGTCAAGGCAGAGTTATTTTAATATTGACTTTATCTTTCATTATTAACCAAAGGACTAGAGTGAAGAAAACTATGTTCTTAGTATAAGATTATTTTTTATTATGATAGATTGTGATTGTTTCTATAACTAATAATTTGTATGTAATTTTCTTTTAATATATATTGTTTCACGTGAAACATGGAGAATATAAATGTCATAGTTTTTCTGTGTTTTATATCTTAAGTAAGAATCTATAAAGAATTAATAAGATTAGCTATTTATGTATGAAGTTAATCTTTTTTCTAAAGTTTCTGTATGAAGTTCAAATGAATTATTATTATAGTCATAAAAATACATAGAATATCCTTCTCCATCTATTCTTTTTCATGGAAGCTTTAATTCTTAATTTAAATTTTAAGTTTTATTTATATAACATCTATATAAGAAGTAGATATTTTAAATGCAATATGGTGATATGTTCTATTCAGTATGTTCGCATCTTCCATAATTACAATTCACTGATTCCCGCTTATAAAAAAACGCTCTTTTAATAAAGAATAGTTTTTTTCTCCACTATTATAAACTTCTTTTGCATTAAACAACTCTAAAAAAAATATGAAGTCTTATCTAGGTTTTTAACAATAAAAGTAATATGACTTAAGCTTTCGATCAAACTTTCCCTCTTTCATTTTATAAGAGACATATTATAACTAATTAGATAGATTTATAACTCAAATAAAAAGTATTTGTATAAAGATCAATATTATAGTAGAACACAAAAATATTTTACATTAATATATTGTAGGTGATAAATTCATTTTTAAATATGAAGGTGAAACACGAAAGGTAATACTATTAATTATGTATTGATTTTTTGAGTATCTTAATTTAAGAAGTAATTTAATAATGAACAATGGTAATACCTATACTTGAGTTAATTATATCATTACGATAAAATAATTTTAACATATAGTTATGAAAGATAAAATAAGAGTAGTTAGAAATTAAATTATGTTTCACGTGAAACATAATTTAAAAGAAAAATTTAGTAATGTTAAAAAACTTCAAAGTAAATCCATGTAATATCAAATAGACTTCAAAGTAAATCCATGTAATATCAAATAGACTTCAAAGTTAATCCATGTAATATCAAATAGGCTTCAAAGTTAATCCATGTAATATCAAATAAACTTTAAATTTAATTCGTGTAATATCATATAAGATTCAAAGTAAAATCAGATAATATCAAATAAACTTCAAATGTAATATTAAAATACTTCAAAGTAAATTCAAGTAATATTAGATATGCATAAAGTAAAGTCGAGTAATATTAAATAAGCTACAGCAAAATTCAGTAATATAAAATACTTGAAAGTAAATTTATGTAATATTAAAGAATGAATTTAACGAATCAAAAAGGTTTCAAACAAATGAATTTTTTGAAGTAAAATTTTGTTCAAAGTAATATGTAATAAAAAGAGATTAAGTTCCAAAAACATATAGAATATTATGTATATTCTTATTAGCAGTGCTATATTATAGCTAGTTTAAATATTGATCCAAATTAATAATGTAGTAGTCGTAAATCAAATAAGAAAAATCAATATGTTTCACGTGAAACATTTTCTGTTTTAAATTAGGATAAAATCAAATTAGTATCATACTAATGCAAAAAATAAACTTTAAAGTTAATTCAAGTAATATCAGATAAGCTTCAAAGTAATATCAGAGGTAGTGTCAAGAATTTTGTGTAAATAGATTATGAATACCTTTGGGTAAACATATCTTGAATAACATCTGATGAACAAGCAAAGCCTCTAAGCTTTCTTGTAGACCATGATTCGTTATAAGTAATCACTTTGTAATAAACGAGTTTACTACATGAATCTTCTGTAGGTAGCGAATCCTTAGTTTTTATAAGACGACGTACTTCTTTATTAAAGCGCTCGATCCAATTCGTTGTATAGATGGATCTTCTTATAGAAACAGGGTATTTATAGTATGTGAATAAGTCCTCGTCATTTAACCAGGATTCCACTACACGTTTATAGGATTTACTCCATTTCACAGCAAATTCGTCTAAAGCTGCTTTACACTGCTCTTGGTTTGGAGATTCGTATACAACCTTTAAATCAGCTGTAAAGTCGTTGATATCTTTCTTACGAATACTACGAATTGCATTACGAACTTTATGGACAATACATCGTTGAATATCCGCTTTTGGATATACCCTATGAACAGCTTCATCAAGTCCAGTTAAACCGTCCATTACGAAGAGAAGAACTTCATCTACGCCTCGCTTTTTTATCTGGCGAAGATTATCTTCCCAAACATAAGCACTTTCATTTACACCAATAAAGAAGTCTAATACTTCGCGGTATCCATCTTCATCAACACCTAAAATAAAGTAAACGGCGTCATTTGATACAGTATCTCTTCTAAGTTTTAGGTGTAGAGCATCAATATATATAACACTATACCTTTTCTTTAGGGGACGCTTATGCCACTGTTCAATTTCTTCAAGAGCAACATCTGTGATATTACTTACAGTAGTTGCACTATAAGAATTTCCATAAAGTTTTTCTATGATGTTAGCAATTTCACGCGTAGATACACCACTTGCATACATTTTGATGATCATGGTTTCTAGCCAGTCATCTCGTCTTGCATAAGGCGGAATAAGTTGTTGTTCAAACTCATTATTACGATCACGAGGAATCTTTAGATTCTCAATAGTACCATATTTCGTATCATAATTGCGTGTATAGTAACCATTACGTGAATTGCCTGTACCATGTCCTTCGTAACTATATTTACTGTATTGTAGAACGTTAGTGAGTTCTTCTTTCATCATGGTTTCCATGGTTTGTTTTATTAAGCCAAGAATACACTCTTCTAATAAAGAGTTTACGTCTAGATTTTCTTTTTGATTTTTGTTATTATTAGTCATAGGGAAGTCCTTCTTTCTTGGTTATGTTTTTCTTGGTCGTTAAACATTGTACCATGTCAGATGGAACTTCTCTATTTTTTATTTACACAAAATATTTTACACTATCTCATGAAATTACTCCATATAAAATGTAATTATATGCTTAATAATTATTAATATATTGATTTTTATATATGTAGTGTATCGTTAACAAATTATTAACCCTTTAGTTATTAACGATCATTTCACACCCTTGAATCCAACCTGCCCATTCATAAGCATTGGAAGGAGAAAATCACGAAGAGAAGAAAGTTCCAGGAGTGAACTTCTAGTTTTTTCGTTGGCTAATTATTCAAAATATAATTTCTTTTAGCAAATTCATCAAAACAAAAGTGTGATTTTTATTAAAAGTATCGTATCACGAGAGCAGGTTCTTAAGAACCTGTCTCTTGGGCAAAAAAAATAGAGCTGCTGCTCCGCTAGCTTATTCAGCTACTTTGCAACAGCCCCTTATGCATTATTCGAGCTCCTGGCTTTTTAGGTAATCAAGTACAAACTCATCAATATCTGCATATTGCTTCACCGATAGGCCAGCTTTCTTATATTCATTTAGGTATTCGGTCAGAATATTATCGTATGCATTTGCCGTCTTAAGCAAATCCTCTGGCTCATAACATTCCATTATATTATAT
>JAEWHR010000082.1 GCA_023387655.1 Bacillota bacterium | reverse complement strand
CTGGAATTTTCATGTCTTTTAAGGCATCTACCACATCTTTTCTCATTCCATTAATATTAGGAATCGTAGAATCTTCACCAACAAACACCCCTTCATAGATACATCTTCCCAAATGTTCTGAGAAATGGCCATATATTTCAGGGTTGATATGCCCCACAATTCTATTTGGACTCATATAAAGTTTCATTTTTTGTTCCATCCTTTCTGTTCTTAACTTGTATTTAGCATGGTACCTTTTCTCACACTTCTCTTTCATAACCAAGTAAGCTTAAATAATGCAAGTCATTACAGTCTGTTTTTAACACTAGTAACTCTGTTTAATGTTGTATCCCTTGATTTAAATATCAATATTAAAGAATTTCATGATTCAATAATAATATAAAAGAATTTCATGTCAAAAACGAACTTGAAAAAGAATGTTTCACTATGTACTTAACCTAATTGCCTTATTTCTTATTATATTTCACTACATAATGAAATACTTTATTAAATATTTAACATATATCTAACATACTACCATTTTAACCAAACGTCAAGTTGTATCAATCTTAATTTTTCATCATTTTTACTATATATTTCATTCTAAACACTAAGATATTGACTATTAGTAAAATCAAATTTATAATAAATTCTAAAATAAAATATTTTAACTTTATGTTTTACTTGTATGTTTTCTTGTTACATGATTGTTAGCTTAATACCTGTTGCATACCAAATCTATCGTAGATTACGTACCGCCATAAACTAAAATAAGCATAACACAAACGTTTCCTTCTCATGAATAATAAGTGTGAACTATCTTTATTCACATGAATTTTCAATAGATAAATATCGAAAGAACAGGAGGTTCCCCTCTATGTTATACTTTAAATCCTTAGAGGAAGCAGAAGAAGTTTTTAAAGCACTTAGTACTCCAATGAGACTAAAAATTATGGAAATGATTAATGTAGATGACGAGTTAAGTATGAATGATTTGGCTGAAGCGCTGAATTTAACCAATAGTGCAATCTCAATGCATGTTAGTAAATTAGAAAGTGCGGGACTAATCAAGGTAAAAACCAAGGCTGGAAAACGTGGAAATATGAAAATTATTCAACCTATACATGACCGCTTGATGATTGACCTTATGCCAGCTAAAGAAGACCGTAAATTCTATCAAGATGATATTCGTGTTGGCTATTATACCAACTACAAAATATCACCAACTTGCGGTATCTCCACTGGAAACTACATTATTGGTGCTTTGGATGATCCACGATATTTTAATTTTCCAGACCGCTTTAATGCTGAAATCCTATGGTTTGGTAGTGGTTTTATAGAATATATTATTCCAAATCACCTTATTGCTGGGCAGACCTTAACTGAATTACAAATCTCCTTTGAAATTTGTTCTGAGTACCCTGAATATAACGATGATTATCCTTCTGATATCTACTTTTCTATTAATGGCAAACCACTTGGTATGTGGGTTAGCCCTGGAGACTATGGAGATCGAAAAGGGTATGTTACTCCTCAGTGGTGGCCAGAGCTATTAAATCAATATGGGCTACTTAAAACTCTAATTATCAATTCGGAAGGTACCTTTATCGATGGTAGTAATCAGATTTCAGATGTTACCATTGAAGACCTTGCTATTGATTATACAAGTACTATTACTCTACGATTCGAGGTACCAAAAGATACTGCAAACTGTGGTGGCTTTACCCTCTTTGGAGAAGAATTTGGTGATCATAATCAAGCAATCCGTGTAAAGACTTTTTATAATGAAAATAATGAGCAAACGAATAGAGAATCTTAAAGTTATATGATTCTTTGTGAAAATTTTAATTTATAGCCATGTTTGTAAGTTATCAAGATAAAGTACACTATTAAGACGTGATTTTAACCATCTACACGAAATAATTGATTGATGAAATGAATTTATACAGGCATAAAAAATCCCCGTTGAAGTACTTGTTTTTATACTTCTTCGAGGATTTTTTTTTATTTTTTAATTCTTCAAGGATTCTTATTTTTTTACTGTCTGTTGATTAATGGTGTCTTCAGTACTTATAAAATCTACAATGAATATTTATACTCATTAATTTGCATCTTACGCTTTTTGATTTCGGTATCCTTCTCTTTATATCATGATCGAATTATATTTATTTTGCTTCGTATCCACTTCCCCACAAAGCAACTCCTTCTTGTGACAATACCGTAAAAGTCATAACATCTTTTTTATTATTTTCGTCCCATTGCTTTAAGAAAACTCCCTGATAAGTTACCCCATCAATCGTTAAGGAACAAGTATTATCCCCTTGTAGTTCCCATGTTCCATGGTAAGCACCAACAATTGTTTGATCACTTTTTAATATAATATTTTCTGATGTTCTTACCACATTGGAGATATCATTATGGTGATTTATCATTTTATAGGCACCAACCACATCATTCTTCGTATAGGTTCCAATCGTTTCACCTGAATATCGATACGGAGCAACTACGAACCATCCATTTTCATTTAAAAACATTTGATGTGTACGTACCTGATGGCGTTCTCCACCACCTTCAAATCTTGTATGGAAAACAAGAAAATATTTACCTGATTCTTCTTCATAAATTGTCGAGTTATGCCCAGGTGAAACATACCCGATGTCTTTTTTTGATTCTTCTCCATCTATTGATTGAAATCTCCAATTCCCCATCAATTTGGTACCATACTTCTCTGCTGCACGATCATCAAAAAAACTTCCACTAGAACCACGACATAAAATCATATCATTTCCAGCATAATCAAGATATGGACCGTCTGGATTTTTTGAGCGACATACACGAATATTATAGCCACCATCTGATGCTAATCCGCCATATGATAAAAACATATAGTAGTAGTCCGTTTCTTTAGAATATTGGACATATGCTCCTTCAATTCGAAGATGATTTGCACCCAACAGTTTTTTACCGTACCCACTTTCTATTGGGAAACCAGTCTCAGGATTTAGCTCTAAGATATAGATACCACCAGAATAAGAACCATACATCATCCATAATCGACCATCTTTATCAAAGAAAACACAAGGATCTACGACGTTTGGATAAACTCTAGCATCGTATTTATCCCCATTCTCACTTGGTTCCAAAGTCATTCCAGACTTTAGAATTATTCCTAAGTCCTTGTAAGGTCCTTCTATATTATCAGATACTGCAATACCTAGAGCAGAAAGCGGAGAACTTCCTTCACAATTACAATAGTACATATAAAATCTACCATCCGCTAATTGGATTACATCAGGCGCCCAGAACGTATTGGTTTTTGCCCAAGTAAACGCTTCCTTCATCTCACTCATCGCATCAGGAATTATTTTATTCGTCTTTGTAACCCCATTGTCTATCATTTCCCAGTTCATTAAATCATTCGATTTCGCAGCTGCCAAATGAGAACCAAATATGTAATAGGTACCGTCCACTTTTATTATCGATGGGTCGTGTACAGAAGCATTCGTAAAGGTATGTTGAATACTTGCAACTGCTTTTAATGGTGCACTTGCTAGCATTGTTTGAAGCAAGTTATTTTCCTCCCTTTGCTGTTCTTCTGCCTTTCTTCTTTGTTCTTCTTCCTCTTTACGTTTCTTTTCTTCTGCCTCTTTCGTGATTTGTGCTTCTTCCTCTTTATTCCCTGCTTTTGTTGGTTGCGTTATATCTGTTTGTGTAACAGCTTCGGTCGCGATGGGCTTATCTACCGTTACGGGGTCCTTCGGCGCTCTACAAGCTGTCGTTAGTAGTATCGCAATACAGCAAGTAACAACCAACAGACTTTTCTTTCTCATAGATTTTATCCTCCTTTCATGCGTATGTTACGCTTATTTAAGTATGTTACGCTTATTTAAGTATTTGCACTTATTTAAGTACGCCACGCATATAAAAATAACCTTCCTACTTTTTTCTAACAATAAATATGATAAAGTGTAGCTACTATTGAAATAATAAGTGAAGTAATACGTATTTGAATGAATGTTATAACAAATACTGTACTAAAAACAAAGGATAACAAAAAACAGCAATATACAGTAAGCAAAGCATACAAGTAGATACAATAGATAAAACACAAGTTTCCTTATCCCCTCATTCTTCCCCGAAACCCCTTTACTTCCGCGCATTTTCGCACTCCTATACACTTGAATTTCTCTGCGTTTTGTATAGTTTTTCTCCATTTCTTATAGGCACATTATACCTTTTTCATAATAATAGTCAATATATCCATTGCATTTTATTTCAGTACATTATAAAATATTCAATAATTTAATGAATATATTCGTCGCAAATATAGGAGGTACCCCATGAATAAGAAATCACTGCTTGGTTTCCTTGCTCTTATTCTTACTGTTCCAGCTTTCTTTGCTTGTAAGAAAACAGACCATACAAGTGAGGTAATTGTCACCGAGCGTCCAACACCAAGTATAACCATTAAACCAATACAGTCGCAAGATTTTTCCACTGATTATCTCTTAACGATTGATTCTAAGAATGGTTATGAAATTAGCAATCTATTGTATGGATTATTTTTAGAGGATATTAATTTTGCAGTTGATGGAGGACTTTATGCAGAAATGGTGAAAAACCGTTCTTTCGAATTCGGTTCCATGGCAAAAGGACAAAATCTTCATGGTTGGAGCGTTGATGAGGGTTTGGACTGCAACGTAATAGACGGTAATCTAGATCACTCTTACATAAATCAGAATAATCCTCATTACCTAAATATTAGAAATACAACAAGCTCAGAATTGCAAATCAATAACTCTGGATTTTTAGATGGTATGACAATCACAGAAGGAGCCACCTACAAGTTTAGTGGATACTTTCGCTCCAAAGAGGGTATCTCCTCCGTACATATACTTTTAAAAGATGAATCTGGTTACATCTATGCAAGTGCAACAATTCCTGAAATCACTGATGAGTTTCATAAATACGAAGTAACTTTAACTGCTTCAAAAAGTGCTTCTTCTACTTTGGGAGTTGGGTTATATATCGTATTTGGTAAAGGAAGTGTTGATACTGATATGATATCCTTATTTCCTCAAGATACTTACAAAGGAAGACCAAATGGACTTCGAAAAGACTTAGCCTTGGCCTTAGAGGAGCTCTCCCCTACTTTCCTACGTTTTCCAGGTGGTTGTGTGGTTGAAGGTGAGACTTTAGAAAATTCCTATAGTTGGAAAGACTCTATAGGAAATGGACTGCCATTTGAGATAAACGGTACCGTAACGTATGGTGATGTTGCAACCAGACCTCTATCCGAAAACCTATGGGGTGATCAAAACTCAGCATCCAATCACCCTTATTATATGACATATGGCCTTGGCTTCTATGAATATTTTCTTCTATGTGAAGACCTTGGCAGTGAACCCATACCTATCGTAAATGCTGGACTCTCCTGCCTTATTCAAGGTACAAAAAAAGTTGGAACTCCAGCAGATGCCTTACCGGTGGATAGTGAAGAGTTTTATCAGTACATACAAGACGCTATTGATTTGGTTGAGTTTTGCAAAGGGGATGAAACTACTACTTGGGGAGCAATTCGAATTGCCATGGGACACAAGGATCCATTTAAACTTAAGTTTATCGGTATTGGTAATGAACAATGGGGAACAGTATATTTTGAACGTTATGAACAGTTTGTAAAAGCATTTGAAAAAGCTGCTCTAGAGAAACCGGAACTATATAAAGACATTCAATTAATTGTAGCAAATGGTCCAGCTTCAACCGATAATTATGCCTGGAAGAAAATCAAGTTATTTGGGACTGAATATGCTGGCTTAGTAGATGAACATTATTACATGCCACCTTCTTGGTTTTTAAGTAATATCAATCGCTATGATTCTTATGACCGAAATAGCGTACCAGTATTTCTGGGAGAATATGCAGCTAAGTCAAATAACTTAGAGGCAGCTTTAGCTGAAGCAGCATTTATGACTGGAATTGAACGAAACGGTGATATTGTAAAACTAGCGTCCTATGCACCCTTGTTTGGCAATAGTATTTCTTATCAATGGAATCCCGATCTCATCTGGTTTAAGAGTGGTGTTGTATGGAAATCAGTGAACTATTATGTACAGCAACTCTTCTCTACCAATGTAGCAAAACAAGTCATTCCTTCGTCTCTGACAAGTAAACAAAGTTTACAAAATGAGTCGACTAGTAAAGTAAATGAGATTGCTGTGGCCAAGTCACTTTATCAGGTGTGTGGCTTAGATGAAAATAATGATATTATCCTTAAGTTTGTAAATGTATCAGACAAACCAATCGATATAACCATTCGTATACCAGAATTAAAGGATACCAATGCTATCATTACCACACTATCCTCGGAGTCCTTATCCGATATGAACACCGTGGTAAACCCAACATTAATAACACCAAAGGAAGTGTCAGTAATCGCTTCAAAGGATTTTACTTATGAAATACCAAAATATTGTGTGTCTATTCTTCGTATTCCAACAAAGTAATTTGACACAGTAAAGCTTAATTGTAACGAAATAAAGTGGCGGGTGAATTTTCACCCGCCCTTAACAAGTAGCAACTTCTTTCTTTTCTTTGTGAATACGTCCAATAATAAAAGACGATAATATTACTGTGATCAAAGAGTAAAAGATCTTTTGTACCGGTATATACGTTAATGACAATAATAAGACAGTAATATCAGTTACTAAATATGCCTTTGAGATATTGCATCCGGATAACTTCGCAATAATAAG
>JAEWHR010000026.1 GCA_023387655.1 Bacillota bacterium | reverse complement strand
TTAAGGGAATTTATCTGGTTGTAGTTACGGTATTTGCAGTAGTTTTAACAGCATTAGCTTTTTGGGTATTTCATAAAGGCTTAAAAAGATATTCCTCTAGTAATCTGATGAGTGCAAGAGTATAATGTTTGGAAAATTTCAATAAAAGTCTTTGTTAAGTTTCATACTTACATTCAGCAGAAATATAGTTATAAAAAAATATATAAAGATTTATGGAGGTGTTATATGAAGTATATCTCAATTGCAGAAGTGCTTACATTAAATCAAAGAATAAAGGAAGCAAACTTGCCTTATCAAATACATCTAAGAGATGCTTGTGGAAAACAATCCCTATGGATAGAGTACTTAGAGGTAGAAACAGATGGTAAGAATGAAAATAAAAAACAGATACTAGAGGACCTATTAAAGGATTATTTTCTTTCTTTACACTTCACAATAGAGTTTAGTGAAGATAGGATTAATTTTTGGATATCAACAAATTAAATATAACTGTTTTATAATCTAATCTTATTAATATAATTCATTGAATATGTAGGATAATTTTACGCCTGACTCTCGTTATTATAGAGAGTAGCAGGCGTATTTTTTATTCATGATAAGGAAAAGTTCACGAATCGTACTTTTCCTTGTTCCTAACACACAAGACAGCTTGGCTATTTCAAAGTTTATGAGTTTTTGAGTTTGTGATAAGTAGATTTGAATAAGGCTATAAATTATTATAGCAAAATATGGGGATTACTATAAGGAAATGGTATAATTTTATTCAAGAAAAAATGTTTGCAAAAATTATCAAAAGATAATTTCCTTTCTATGATATTTTTATAACAGGAGGAATGTTACATGAGGTTTGAGGAGATGGAGCAACTGGTCTTAGTAATGCAGGAGTATATCAATCATAATTTAACGAGTGAAATATCCCTACAAAAACTAGCGGATCTTATTGGATATACGCCTTGGTATGCAGCTAAAATGTTTAAACAGGTGATAGGACAGACGCCTTATGAATACATTCGCCAGAAACGTATGAAGCAAGCAGCACAGCAGTTAATAAATAGCTGTAGTCGTATGATTGATCTTGCTATGGAATATCAATATGAAAGTCAGGAGGCATTTACTCGTGCTTTTTATCAAGAGTATGGGGTTACACCTGGCAAATTTCGAAAGGAGTATCCTGTGGAAGAATGTAAATGTTTTTCAGAAAAGTATTACTTTATCAGTCAGAACTGGAAATTTGATGAAAGCCTTACGGATTGTTCTGGTGGAATTGAAAATCTGAAGGTTTTTTCAAAAGAAAAGCGTAACTGTTATCTTTTAAAAGGGAAAGGCTGGCGTTGGAACGCAATTATAAGTGAGCTTAACCAACTGGAGACAGGAGCAATCTGTGAATTTTACGTTTGGGTAAAATTTGATTACCTGGGTAATGCTGGCGCGCAATGTTATTATGAAATATATGAAGAAGAATACTGGGAAGAAAGAGAGAGGATTTCGCTATCTCCTGATAGCAAATATATTATCGGAAAAGCTGATAAGTGGAATCTATTTCGGCTACCATATCTTGTGAAGCATGGGAAAAAACTCACGGCGTATTTCATTGCTTCTGAATTTAATATTAGTTTGGCAGACACTTTCGAACATGATATGTCATTGCCAGGTATAAAAAGACCAGAGCAAATTAGGATCGGTGTGAAAAGCATAATTGCAAAAGAGTATAGTCTGGTTGATTATAAGAAAGATCAAATGCGTACATTTCATGGCTGTATGTCGTATTTGATGGATTGTCTTGGTGAGGACAAAGAGTTGTATGATTACTGGTTTTTCAATATCATTACCGGGGATTTATTTACTCAAGTACATTGTGATGATTTGCAGGCGTGTACAAACGGATTATCGAATGCTTGGGTTGGCAGAGAGTTGATAAAAAAAGCCTTTGAAGGGGTAGGTTATGATTATTTTTACATAGGAAAAGAAGATATCAATTATGATTTAGATAAGTCTTTCAGGCAAGTGGCAGAAAGTCTTGATAAAGGAATTCCGGTTATATCAAGAGGATATGAAGGAAGCTCAAATTATTGCATTATCTGTGGGTATGAGGCAAAAGACCACGTATTATATATTCTTCATGACGAAGAAATAAAACCGGTAATGCAGACAAAGTTATTACAGGAAACAAAAGAACTAATCTTTGCTGGTTCAAAAAAAGCCGATCGGAATTTGGTACACGTACTGACAAGAGCAATCATGGATATTCCAAATTGTATCACAAGAGCGTCAAAAGATGGTATCTCATATGGTAAGCAAGCTTTCCTTGAATGGGCAGATAGTCTTGTGAATGGTACAATATCTGAGTCAACAGATTGTAATGCATGGAATGTTTATATTCGCTATTTATGTAGGGCAGGTGAGAATTGTTATGCAGGTTCACCAATGATTCGTGACTTAATGCTCAAACGAGTAGAAATTGTGGAAACTCCTGCTTTTTCATTATTACCAGATATACAGCGTATTTTTGATAAGGAAAGAAAGATTTATCAGGCTTTAATTCGAATGGGAGCAGGATATGAAATTACGATAGAGCAACTAAAATCACCAGAGAAGATGGGTCCTGTGGCAGATAAGATTAGAGAATTTGCAGACTGCCATGACGAACTTCTAACTATTTTTTTAAAGGATAGTGTTCAAAGAGAGGGCTACACTTTACTAAAAGACTGTCTTAATAATCTAAAAAGTAGTTCGGTTACTATGATTCCAAATGCGAAACTAATAGGAAAAAGAACGGTAATTCCATCTTGTGTTGAAGATGAAGCAATGAAAGATTTTCGAGAGCAAATGCATAGAAATGGAGAGATTGAACAGCTTTATTTATTACCTAACCTCATCAAGGAGAGTACAATAGGTATGATAGACTCCTATTTTCCTACAACGAAGGAGAGTTATGAATATTGGTATGGAGTACTTACATCCAAGGATACTTTGGTTCCTGATGGTTTTGAAGCCCGTGAGATACCGCAGACATTGCTCTATCGAGGAACGAAGGAAGAGGAATTAAATCTTAATGTGCCACTTCAGTTTAAAGCAGTACATTGTTTATGGAATAACAATCAAGGTCAAGGCTGGAATGGTACGTTATATATGGGCGGAAATGCTTATCTATGCTGTCCTCTTTATGAGATTTTCGAATGGTGGGAATGCTTTGAAAGTATGGCTATTGTCCAATCTTATATACAAGACTTACCAGCGATGAAATTTGTTGGTATTCGTTATAGTGATAAAGATAGACAAGACGGTGGATTCGTTCATCTATGGAAAGAATGGAATGATAGCGGTCGTTTTGATCAGTTACATGCTTTGGCTACAGAGGATCTTCGTACAGTATACCGAGATGCGGATGCTTGTATTGGATTGTCTAAATACTGTGATGATAATACAACACAATATTGGATTGGGATGTTTATAGATACCTGGACAAAAGTTCCGGAGGGATTTGATTCGTTGGAATTTAGTCCTTCTAAGTTGGGTGTATGCCACATATCCGGAAATGAAGGAGATATTTATCCAACAGAAACTATGTGTGAGGAACATCTGATGAAGGAAGGATATCAGATTGCAAGTGATGAAACAGGCGCAAGTTGGTATATGATGCGATATGGCGGCTATGAGGAAACACATAAGGAATTTACGGATAAGGTTTCGTTTGATATTTGTAAGTTTGTAAAGTGATGGGTTTTATTTTGGAAAACAAAGCAGCTGTACACTGTGAAAAAGATTCATAGTGTACAGTTACTTTTATTAAGTGATAATTTGGGTAGTGCCATATTGGTTGGGTAATACCTTTAGAATTTTATGATTAATTGGATAGTAAGCAAATAGATTTCTTATTACTTTGGGTTGTAGGTGAATATCATGTACCGATCTCGATTATCATTGCTATGGATAGCATAAACAGCGACATCTTTATCTAACTGAAAAGGAGTTTGTTGATATAAAAAGTTTGTATACTCCTCATCCGGATAATATAGAATTAAGGATACTTTACGAGGATATTGATGTACCGAATCTAAAATATGATGTACTACACTACTAAAGATAGGAAAGGAAAAGGGGTTAAAAAAATAAAATATTGAATCACTTTTTCCAACCTCGTAAGCGGTAGCATAGATAGATTCAAATCGGATCGCTTCTTTATGTGGACCATTATAGTTTTCTAAATTTTTCATGGCACATTTAT
>JAEWHR010000006.1 GCA_023387655.1 Bacillota bacterium | reverse complement strand
AAGCTATTTTTAAATACTTATCCCACATTTTATACACATTTAATAAAAGCAGAAAAAAGGTATTATTTTACGACTTTCTAGAATTGTTATATTGAGATAATTGTTAGATTTGTTATATTCAGATATTGGCTAATTTTGTTATTCAAATACTTGCTTGATTTGATATTCAGATGTCTGCTAGTTTTGTTATTCAGATATTTGCTTGATTTGATATTCAGATATTTACTAGATTTGTTATAGTCAGTTATTTTGACTAAATTACTAACGCATGCTATAATCCTAGTAATAACAGAGTATAAAATGGCATTCAAATCTAAATAATTTTGAAATTTAAAAATTAGTATTGCGTCTTGAATAAAAATACGAAAGGGGTCTTTCCTTTATATGATACATGTAACAATAGAAGACATTTCACTAGATTTTATTACCGACCCAGAAGTTTTTTCACCCTCCTTTGCTGATCGTGGTACCTTAGCTATGCTATCTTTCGTAACTCTAGACAAGTCTGATACCTTATTAGATCTTGGATGTGGATATGGATTAGTTGGCATTTATGCCAGTAAAGTACTATCACCTACAAGAGTAACAATGTGTGATATCTCAGAAAAAGCAGTTGAACTAAGTAAAAAAAATGCAGAATACAATCAGGTAGCGGATGGACTCACAATCTTACAAAGCGATGGTTTTCGTAGCCTTCCAAAAGATGAATATTCCCTGATACTATCGAATCCTCCGTATCATGTAGATTTTTCTGTACCAAAGCATTTTATTGAAGAAAGCTACCACCGGCTAATCATGGGTGGAAAGCTCTATATGGTAACTAAGCGAAAAGACTGGTACAAGAATAAAATAATCGCTATCTTTGGCGGTGTTGAAATACATGAAAAAGATGGTTATTACATCTTCATTGCTCAAAAGCGTCCAAAAGAAAGAAAATCATCTAAACCAAAGAAAGAAAACGGTCTTAGTAAGAAACTGGCTCGTAAAATGAAGCAAAAGTAAGGCTCATAAAATAGTGTTATGAAAACTAGAACAAGAGATTTCATGAATACTATGATAAAAAAAATCATGAATACTAAGATAAAAATTTCATGATTACTAAGAAGTAAAGTACGCTTCGCGTACTTTCTCTTGTTCATAAATTTTAAAAAGAGAGAAAAAGAAACACAAAAAGAAATGACTGCTTTTTGTGTTTCTATTTTTTTCTATAGAGTCGGCTTCCTATTAAACTTTATATAACGCTCTTTTAAAAGTGTCTTTACTCGAACTGTGAAGCATATAGACGATAGTAAAAGCCCCGTTTCTTCATAAGCTCAGAATGAGTCCCCTGCTCTACGACATTTCCTTCATTTACAACTAAAATATTATCTGCACTCTGGATGGTAGATAAACGGTGAGCAATCACAAAACAAGTCTTATCTGCCATTAGGTTTCTCATCGCTTTTTGTATTTGTATCTCTGTTCTTGTATCTACATTTGATGTCGCTTCATCAAGAATTAGCATCTTAGCATCAAGCAGCATCGCCCTAGCAATCGTTAATAACTGCTTTTGACCTTTTGAGATATTCATTCCATCTTCATTTAGTATAGTATTATACCCTAGAGGTAAATTCTTAATGTAGGAGTGTATTTTCGCAGCTTTTGCAGCGGCAACGACTTCCTCCATCGTAGCGTCTTCTTTTCCGTAAGCAATATTATCATATATTGTGCCGCCAAATATCCAAGTGTCTTGTAACACCATAGCATAAGCTTTTCGTAAGCTTTCTCTTGTTAATTCTCTAATCTCGTTGTCATCAACATAGATTGAACCTTCATCCACATCATAAAATCGCATCAAAAGATTAATGATTGTTGTCTTACCAGCTCCTGTAGGGCCAACAATTGCAATTAAGTTACCTTTCTCTGCATTTAGGTTCAGATTCTTTATAATTGTCTTTTCTTTTGTATAACCAAAAGACACATTTTGAATAGAAACCTTCCCTTCAACATGTTGAAGTTCTTTGGCTTGATACACATCCGCCACTTCCGAAGGTTCATGTAATACACGAAATACCCTCTCTGCTGCTGCTAATGCAGACTGAAGCTCACTGATAATATTCGCAGCTTCGTTAATTGGTCCAGAGAATTTCCTAGAATATAATACAAAAGAAGAGATATCACCAAGGGTTAGCTTATTGTATAGATATAAAACGGAACCTACGATAGTAACGCAGGTAAGTGAGATGTTATTAATGAAATTTACCGTTGGACCTACAATACTACCATAATAATCAGCTTGATAATACGCCTCCACCGCTTCTCCATTAATATCATCAAATTTTCCAAGTACAACCTCTTCTCCTGCATACGCTTTAATGGTTCTAAGGCCAGATACCATCTCTTCCACAAAGCCATTCATCTCCCCAAGTTTTTCTGAACGTTTACGAAATAAAGGTCTTGTCTTTTTTGCCATGTATTTTGTATATAAAATTGACATTGGAATTGTGATTAGCATAACAAGTATCAGACTTGGTGAAATGATTATCATCATAATCATAGAACCAACAACCGTTATAATACTTGCAAAAATCTGCACTAAATCTGTAGAGAGTGAAGTATTGATTACATCAATATCATATGAAATTCTACTAATAATATCTCCAGCAAGATGTTGATCAAAGAATCCCACCGGTAATTCCATTAGCTTATCAAATACATCATTTCTCATTTTTCTAACTATTTTTTGACTTAATCGAATCATTAAAATTGATAAAACATACGACAATATGGATGATATTATATAAAATCCTATCATAAGAAAAGCATACCTAAGCACCTCTTTGACTGGAACCTTACCAACTCCAAGTTCTATCAAATCAATTGCTTCTCCAGAGAGCATCGGTCCTACTAATGCAAAAAGGTTACTTGCCATGGCGAGTAAAATTGCACCCAAAAGCATCCACCAATAATTTTTTAAATATCCCCATAATCCATGTAGAACTTTACCAGTATTCTTTTTCCTTTCCACAGTACCTTGAAACATATCCTTTGCCAAGATTGTCCCTCTTTTCTTTTTTAGTATTTAACATCTATTCCATACTACCCATCTGAGATTCATATATCTCATGGTAAACTTCACAACTCTCTAATAATTCTTCGTGAGTGCCATATCCTAGCATTTCACCATCATCAAGAACAAGTATGTGATCCGATTGCATAATAGAGCTTATTCTTTGAGCAATCAAAATAATTGTAGTATCTTGATAATTGTTTCGAATAGCCTGACGTAGCATTGCGTCCGTTTTATAATCAAGTGCGGATGATGAATCATCAAGTATCAAAAACTTAGGATGATCTGCTAGAGCCCTAGAAATATATAATCTCTGTTTTTGCCCTCCACTTAAATTACCACCTTTGATTGCTGCTTCATAGGAAAAACCATTATCCTTTCCTATGATAAAATCATAAGCGCAAGCATCTTTTGATGCTTCGACAACCTGATCCATGGAAAGATTACGTCCAAAGGATATATTCTCATAGATGCTATCAGCAAAAATGATATCATTTTGAAATGCCACACCAAATTTCTTTCTTAGTTCCTTAAGGGGAATCGACTTTATATCTTTACCTTCTATAATAATCTGGCCTTTGGTAACATCATAAAAACGCATCAATAACTGAATCAGCGTGGTTTTCCCACTACCTGTAGCACCAATAATACCAAGACTTTCTCCTTTTTTTAGTTCAAAGGTAATGTTCTTTAGACTTAATTTTTCCTCATCATCTTCATAACTAAAGGATACCTGATCAAATGCTAAGTATTTTTGTTCCTGCTCCTTTGAAACTTCAACTGGTGTAACAATTAAATCCTCTTCTGTATCCAAAACCTCCTTAAGACGTTTCGCAGATGCGCTGGCTTTCGAATAGTTTATAAAAAGTCTAGTAACGCTCATCATAGCATTTAATATCATGGTAAAATAGGATAAGAATGCAACTATTTTCCCTGGTTGTGTCACACCTGAATTCACACGGAATGCACCAACAATTACTACGATAGCAAGACCTGTATTTAACAATAAATTCATAATAGGACTTGATAGCGCCATAATACTAGCTGCTTTAATCTCATTCCCAATTACATCATCATTTACACGACGAAATCTCTGTTTTTCATACTCTGTCTTACTTAATGCCTTAATAACACGTATACCGGTAATATTTTCTCTAATCGTTTGAACCATCTTATCTACAGAAGCTTGTACCTTTGTATACATTGGGATACCCCTCTTAGAGATTAGGTAAACAAGTAGTCCAAGAAGTGGAAGAATTGCAACTAAGATAAGAGTTAGAACAAGATCAAGTGTTGCTGTTAGTACAATACCTCCAACCAAGATAATTGGAGCACGTACACCCAAACGTTGCATCATTCCTATCACATGATGCACATTATATGTATCTGTTGTCATTCTAGATATTAAAGTTGGCACTGTAAGCTTGTCCACCTGTGAACCTGATAAATTTGTAATTCGTTCAAAGGTGTCATGTCTTATTGCCTGCACGCTATTTCTAGCCACTTTCGCCGCCATTCGATTTGCAATAATATTTAGCACTCTTGCTGCAATGGATAAAAGAACCATAATACCACCCCAGAACAAGATATACGACACTTTACCATAGGGTATAATATCATCCAATATATAGGCTAATACCCATGGTAATCCCAAGTCGGCAAAGGTTCCAGCGATTTTAATTATTAACCCAAGAGTCATCTGTCCATAATAAGGTTTTAAGTAACGAAGTACTCTGTCCATGTTCCCCTCCATAATTCCGTATGTCTTTTGTGTTTCATAATTTCTTGTGTTTTCATTTTTTGGTTACTATTTTTATTTCATTGATTACTATCATCATTATACTGATTACATCATCCTTATATCGATTACCAATATCATTGAATTGATTTGTATTCAATAAAATCTTTCAAATATTTTTAGTTCTAACACTCATATAAAAATGCACCACAGTTACTTTTTCCGTGGTGCAATCTTTTACATTATTCATCGCCTCGAAACACAATGGTACCTTCTGCTGCATTCATACTATCTACAATTGCTAATGATTCCAAATGAATTCCCATCTCACGAATAATTTCTCCACCAGATTGAAATCCTTTTTCAATAACAATTCCTATTCCCTCAACAGAAGCACCAGAACTAATTACAAGGTCAATAAGACCTACCAAAGCACAACCATTTGCCAAGAAATCATCAATGATTAAAACTCGGTCGGATGGTTTTAAAAACTTCTTTGATACTATGACATCATATGTTTTTTTATGTGTAAACGACTCTATTTTAGTCGCAAAAACTTCTCCATCAATGTTAATACTCTGTGTTTTTTTTGCAAATACAACTGGAACATTAAAATACTGTGCTACAATACATGCGATACCAATACCGGATGCTTCTATCGTTAAAATCTTAGTAATTTTCTCTTTCTCAAATAATCTTTTAAATTCTTTTCCTATCTCATTGATTAAATCAATGTCCATCTGATGATTTAAGAAGGAATCTACTTTCAGTACATTACCTTGTTTTACGATACCATCTTTTCTTATTCTATCTTTTAATAACTGCATTTTAAAAAATCCTTTCCAAACATCCTTATGTAATGTGTAACTTCAGTCGCACTACTATACAATTATACACATAATTTACATTTATTCAAATGATTTTTCTTCACAGATCATGATTTTATTATAAAAGTCTTATTATGAATTCAAAATAGAAAGGCAAATTGAAATCTTGTGTTTCGCTAACTTGCTCAACATAAGAACTTTCAATTTGCCTATTCTTTATTACTAGTAAAATAACCCCTGTGCTATCCTACTCTTTTATCGAAACACAGTTTAATAAAACAAGAATTATAAAAGAAGATATCAAAACTAAATAACTCGTACCTTTAATACGCCATCGATTGCTTCGATTTCTTTCACAAATTCATCAGTCACCAAAGTACATAAATCAAGTACTGTATATGCATAATCACCCTTACTCTTATTCGCTAAATTTTCTATGTTGATATTCTTTGAAGAAAATACAGCTGTAAACTGAGCAAGCATATTTGGCTTATTTCTATGACAAATCGTCACTCTAGTACCTGACTGGCATACACCAGCATCTAGACTAGGATAATTAACAGAATTTGTAATATTACCATTCTCGATATAATCACGAAGTTGCTTCACAGCCATAACTGCACAATTATCTTCGGATTCCTCCGTGGAAGCACCAAGATGAGGAATTGCTATAACACCTTCCATTCCTGCTGTCTTAGCATTAGGGAAGTCAGTTACATACTTCTTAACCTTACCAGCCTTTAGAGCTTCTCCCATCGCATCATCATCTACCAAGAGATCACGAGCAAAGTTAAGGATTACAACACCATCTTTCATCATTTCTAAGGTGTCCTTGTTAATCATCTTCTTTGTGTCATCTAACAATGGCACATGAACTGTAATGTAATCACACTCTCTGAATATTTCTTCTCTCGTCTTTACATATATTATATCACGAGATAAGTTCCAAGCATGCTCTACAGAAATGTATGGGTCACATCCAAATACTTCCATACCAAGTCTTTTTGCTGCATTTGCTACAAGAACACCGATAGCTCCAAGTCCAATAACACCAAGTTTCTTCCCTTGAATTTCTGTTCCAGCAAATTTCGCTTTACCTTTTTCTACAAGCTTTGCTACATCTGCATCGTCTTTTACAGTCTGTACCCAGTTGATACCGCCATTAATATCACGAGCAGCTAGTAACATACCAGCTACTACTAATTCTTTCACACCATTTGCATTCGCTCCTGGGGTATTAAATACTACAATACCCTGCTCTGCGCATTTGTCTAATGGAATATTATTTACACCTGCACCAGCACGTGCTATAGCTTTTAAATTAGTAGAAAACTCCATCTCATGCATCGCCGCACTACGAACTAATACAGCTTCTGCTTCCTCAAATACATCGGTTTTTGTATAATTATCATTAAATATATTAAGTCCTACCGGTGCTATCGGATTTAAACAATTATATTTTGTCATATCTTATCTCCCCTCCGACTTAAGCGTTTTTTTCTTCAAAATCCTTCATGAATGCAACAAGTTTCTCTACACCTTCGATTGGCATCGCATTGTAGATACTTGCTCTCATACCACCAACGGTTCTGTGTCCTTTTAGGTTTACAAAACCTGCTGCTTTTGCTTCTTTCACAAACTTTGCATCCAATTCTTCGGAACCAGTTACAAATGGAACATTCATTAAGGAACGATCCTCTTTCACAACAGTTCCCTTAAACATCTTGCTCTGGTCAAGGAAATCATATAAAATCTGTGCTTTCTTCTCGTTGTGAACCTTCATTGCTTCAAGGCCACCCATTTTCTTAAGCCACTTAAATACTTTTCCGCAGATGTAAATACCATATGCTGGTGGTGTATTATACATAGATTGGTTATCATTATGAATCTTATATTGAAACATTGTAGGTGTTCCTGGTAAGGTATCCTCTGTAATTAAATCCTCACGAATAATTACAATAACAACACCGGCTGGTCCAATATTCTTCTGAACACCACCATAGATTAGGCCATACTTTGTTACATCCACTGGCTCGGATAAAAAGCAAGAAGATACGTCAGAAACTAATGTTTTTCCTTTGGTATTTGGAAGTGTCTTGAACTTTGTTCCATATATCGTATTGTTCTCACATATGTAAACATAGTCAGCATTCTCACTAATAGGAAGGTCAGAGCAATCTGGAATATAGGAGAATGTCTTATCAGCAGAAGAAGCAATAGCATTTGCTGTACCATATAGTTTTGCTTCCTGATATGCTTTCTTAGCCCATTGCCCCGTAATAATGTAATCTGCTACTTTATTTTTCATTAAATTCATTGGTATCATAGCAAATTGTGAAGAGGCACCACCTTGTAAGAAAAGCACCTTATAGTTATCCGGAATATTCATTAAATCACGCAAATCCTGTTCTGCAGTATTGATGATTGCTTCATATTCCTTCGAACGATGACTCATCTCCATAACGGACATCCCACTTCCGTTATAATCAAGCATCTCTGCTGCGGCTTCCTTTAATACTTCTTCTGGTAAAACCGCTGGTCCTGCTGAGAAATTAAAAACTCTACCCATTTGAAAATCCTCCTTATTCCTACGATACATTATCCTAACACTTAGGCGAAAGTCTACTTCGTTTAACGTTGTCTTTTAAGTCATGCTATGACACAAGCTTAATGCTTAGAACAACTTATCATAAAGTTTCTTTAGCCCATTTTTTCCATTTAAAGCTTTGCTATTGTTGCACTGTAGCGCTTTAATACACTACATTATAAGGCTTTGTCAAATTCTAGTCAATATCTTTATCAATAAATTTGATTCCTTGACGTAAAAATGGTATTTATACTAATTTTCATCACTAAATAAGTATAATATTATTACTATTTTCTTTAACGATTATAAATGCATATGTATTTTACTCTTTTCCGCATTCGAAAATAAGAATATATACCTTCTTAGATTGTCTCCTCTTTAACCATCTTTTTACTATTTGCCATTCATAAACAAAATTGACTATCAAAAAGAAATAAAAAGCTTTCATAATTATCCTAACACAATATAATGACCTTAACAACGCATTATGGAATAACAATAAATTATATGATGTTTTTTGGTTTAAAAATATGTAATTATTTATCCACAATAATCGAGTAGGAGGAAATTCATTAATTGAATTTCCGTCCTCTCACACCACCGTACGTACCGTTCGGTATACGGCGGTTCAATAAGATAACCTTACTTGCGAATATCTTTCACTAAGTGTTATAAAACCTTGTTCTCTAAGATATTTATTGGTAAGAGTTGAATTTAAGATTGGGCTATTGGAGATTCTCCAGTAGCCTTTCCTTGTATTCGCATG
>JAEWHR010000243.1 GCA_023387655.1 Bacillota bacterium | reverse complement strand
GTAAGGGTATGCCAGAGAAAGTGGTGCGGTTGGGGCCTTTACTTTCGAAGGGCCTTTGAGGCCCATGCCGGCAATAGTCCCTTACAGGGACAGAGCAAACCACCAGTTCACACTGGTGGTGCTGATTCATAGTTTGGTAAGGATGCTTTTAGCTTTCACTTTTTTCATCTTCACTTTGCACCGGATCCTCATCTATCATGCGATATCCTATCCCTACCTCAGTAAAGATATATTGTGGATCTGCTGGATTTGCCTCAATTTTACGACGAATGTTAGCCATATTTACTCGTAGAATCTGATTGTTTCTATCTGCGTATGGTCCCCAAATCTTTGTAATTATGGAATCATAAGTCATCACTCTTCCAGAATTGTTGGCAAGTAGTGACACTAGTTTGAATTCAATCTGTGTTAAGTGTACATCTTTTCCACCAACCATTACGATATGTTTGTTAAAGTCAATTACAAAATCTTTCGCACGAAAGGTCGATGGTGGGAAGTTCTTGCCTGATTCAAGGCTTGCGTAATGACGTAGAGCGGTACGTATACGTGCAAGTAATTCAGAAGTTCCAAAAGGTTTTGTGATATAATCATCAGCGCCTAAATCAAGGGCTTGTACTTTTTCCTTTTCTTGTGTTCTGGCTGAAATAACGATAATTGGTGTACTTGTCCAAGAGCGAATTTTTGAGATTATCTCCATTCCATCAATATCTGGTAATCCCAAATCCAGTAGGATTAAATCAGGACAATGGGATGTGATAATAGATAATCCTTCAGCACCATTAAAGCTTTTTAATACCTTATAGTCATATGCATTTAGATTAGTTGCTATAAAGTTACAAATATTTTGTTCATCTTCAATAATCAAGATGGTAGTATTCTTCATATAATGTCCTCCTTACTAGTCTGATCCTATATAAGCTTTTAAAATAATAATAGAACCTTTTTCTTTTGTAATCAGCTTGATTAATCAAGGGGTAGAGTAAAAGTAAAACAAGCGCCATTTAAGTGATTGCTTGCTTCGATTACTCCTCCGTGGGCTAGGATAATGGTTTTACATATGGATAACCCAATCCCCATTCCTTTTGTGGAATCACTGCTTGTGTTTTTCGTTACGGTGTATCCATCAAATGAACTATAAATCATATCTTTGTCTATACCAACTCCATAATCCATAATGGAAAACCGAACAAAGTTAGATTCTGTTTTAACGGTTAATTCAATCGGTTTCTTGCTCTTAGAGTATTTATAGGCATTTTCAAGTAAATTAATCATAACCTGCTCAATCAAAGTTGCATCCATTGGTACCATAAGAAATTCATCTGGTGTTTTTACTTGGATTTTTGCATCTGGATAACGTTTTTTTAGACGCATTACCGCCTCTGAGACAACTTCTTCCACAGGCTCGTTAACTTTCGTTACTGTAGTATTGTTATTATGGATACGAGTAACAGATAGAAGGTTTTCTACCATATGAAGTAGCCAATTAGAGTCTTCATGAATATGGAGAATGAGTTCGTCTTTCTCTTCTTCGGTAAGATTATCCTTCATTTCAATGTAAGTTGCACTGGCACCAATCATGCCTGTTAATGGTGTCCGAAGGTCGTGAGAGATTGCTCGCAAGAGATTTGCGCGCATTTTTTCTTTTTCAGTTTCTGCATTTAAACGCTGATGCGCTTGTAAATTAACAACAGTAGTGCTCGTGATTAATGAGATAGCAAGCATACCAATAAAAGTGATTGGATAACCTGTCCTAGTGAAATCTAATTCTAAATAAGGGAAAGTAAAGAAATAGTTTACACCAATGACGCCTACCACAGAACCAATAACACCATAACGATAACCTTCGGTATATTTGGTAATTAAAACAATAGAAAGCATATAAACAATTGCAATATTTGCTGTATTATTTGTAATTAAATGAAATAAAAATGAGCAAAGAGTAGCGATTGTTAGAAATACAATTGTTTTTAGCCAATCTGGTAAATGCTTCATTTTATCCTCCTGTATGATGTGTTTAGTTAGCACATAAGTTCCAGTGAAAATATTTCATTGAATGCACCTAAAACTACACATATTTCTAATGTAAGGGTATAACATAATATGGAAATATTCAAGTCTAACTTTATAATTATTTTGGTTAGTCGTTTCGATGACCTACTTCAATATGAAAAATATTTATAGAGTATGTGCAGAATGTTTATAAAAGAAGTATAATAGAAAAAACGCAGAAGCGCTAGGGAAAGTGTAAGGAAATTTTTTAGATCCATATTACCTGTAACCCCATCTCTTCTGTATAAGGCGAATTAAGTTTACACATGAGTACAAAAATCAGGAATAGGAGTTATTTATGCAAATAAAAGAAATTTCTATTAAAAATTTTAAATCAATACGTTATGTCAAAATCACGAATATTGAAAAAGCGTTCATAGTAGTAGGGAAAAATAGTACAGGTAAAACAGTGATTCTAGATGCTATTTTAGCTGTCGCTGGAATTTATAAGATAAAGCCTTCGGATTTTAATGTGCCTGATGGAAATATTAAAATTGACATTACCTATGAAGTAACAAAAGAAGATTTGAAATCATTTCATGATCGTGGCTTAATAAGCAAATATAAAAGGTACGATGCATGGTTTGGAGAGTTTTGCAAAAAGATCCCTAGCTTTGAGCCGGTAGGGGAGGATGAAAAATTTCATCTTTTTGTTAGTTTTACTACCAATAAAAGCGGAGTTGTACGATACGGGGATGGAATATCAAAGAACAACCCTTATTTAATCAAACTATTACCTAAGATACATTATATTGACCACACCAGAAATATTGAAGGAATTCAAAGAGATATCCTTTTTGCACAAGGGCAGGATGCCATTGTCAGCCTTAGAGACAATGTTTGTATGTTCGATAGTGCAAAGCATTGTGTGAACTGTTTCCAATGTATGGGAATTATAGAAAAGAAGAAACCTGAAAACTTAAGTATTATGGAAGCAGCAAAACTATTGGAATATAAGTTATATCATCGAAATCTTGACTCCTTTGTTGACAAAATAAATGATTGTTTTCGCAGAAATAGTGAGAGATCACAATCAATTCGTTATGACATGAGATTTCATATTGATGAAATCTTCCAGATGGATACCGTGGTACTAAACCATGAGCGAAATACAGTTGGAACTTTATCTACCATGAGCGAGGGAACGAAAAGTATCTATATCCTATCGTTACTGGAAGCTTATATTGCAGAGCAAAATAGAATACCAAGTATTATTATGATGGAAGATCCGGAAGCTTACTTGCATCCCCAACTTCAAAAAAGTGCCAGTGAAATCTTGTATCGGCTTTCGAAAAAAAATCAAGTGATATTCTCAACACATTCACCGAATTTGTTGTTTACGTTTAATTCAAGGCAGATTAAACAAGTTATATTGGATGAGAACTATGATACTACCGTAAATGAGGATACGGATATAGATGAAATCTTAAATGACTTAGGATATTCTGCAAACGATTTGATGAACGTTAGCTTTGTTTTTATTGTGGAAGGGAAGCAAGATAGTAGTAGACTTCCTTTGTTACTTAAAAAATATTATTCTGAGATTTTTGATGAGAATGGACTGCCAAAAAGAGTGGCAATTATCACAACCAATAGTTGTACTAACATAAAGACATATGCCAATTTAAAATACATTAATAAACTTTACCTTAAGGATCAGTTTATGATGATACGAGATGGTGATGGACGAAATCCTAAGGAATTAAAGGAGCAGTTATGTAGTTACTATCGAAGCAGAGAAAGAGAAGATATTGATAATCTTCCTCGAGTAAGAGAGCGAAATGTTTTAATCTTAAAGTACTATTCCTTTGAAAATTATTTCTTAGAGCCTTCTATTATGTCAGCAATTGGTGTAATAGAGAGTGAAGACGCATTCTTTACGATACTTTTTAAGAAGTACCAGGAATATCTGTACCGACTATCCAGTGTTAAGCATATGATAGAAAAAACAGGATGTGAAATTAAATCCAAAGATGATTTAAAAACAAATTTTGAGTCTATAAAAATCTACGTGCGAGGTCATAATTTGTTTGATATTTTTTATGGACGTTATAAAGGGGATGCACTAACAGATATTTTGCGACGCTACATAGATTTGGCTCCAAGAGAAACATTTCAAGATATTTTAGATGCAATTGATCAGTTTTTATTCTTTGAAAGTAAGGTGACAAGAGCTGAAATCACACAGGAATAGGAAACAGTGGCTATAACATCCATAGGTGAAAGCAAAGGAATAGGAAACAGTGGCTATAACATCCATAGGTGAAAGCAAAAGAATAGAACATCTTCATATTATCAAGCTAACAGTAAAGAGGGTAGAGTTATGGAAAAGAATTGTGATTATACAAGAAGAGAGCATTTGATTTTTCCAAATCCACTTAAAAAAGGAGATACGATAGGGCTTGTATGTCCATCTTCTCCAACCACAAAAGAAAAAATTGTGAGAAGTGTTGATTTCATGAAACAACTCGGATTTAATGTTATGCTAGGTAAGAGTTGTTGCTGTGAGTTACATGGTTATTTAGCAGGTGATGCTTGTCTTCGAGCAGAGGATATTAATCGCATGTTTGCAGATGATACGGTAAAGGCTATTTTTTGTGTACGAGGCGGCTATGGTAGTAGTCAAATCATGAATCTATTGGATTACGATATGATACGAAAACATCCAAAGATTTTTGTTGGTTATAGTGATGTGACAAACCTTCTGTCAGCATTTCTTCAGTTATGTGGAATGGTAACCTTTCATGGTCCTATGGTTGCCTCCAATTTCTTAGAGCATTTTGATTCATATACTGAGGAGTCGTTATGGAGGACGCTAGATATGGGAGAATCTCTTGCCTTTCATAATCCTCCGGGAAGGGAGCTTATAACAGTGAAAGAAGGATACGCAGAAGGGGTCTTAGTTGGTGGAAACTTATCCCTTGTTACCAGTATGATTGGTACTTTCTATTCGCCAGATTTTCGAGGGAAGATCTTATTTCTTGAAGAGATAGGAGAGACAGTTCCTAGAATTCATCGTATGCTTGATCAACTAAGGCTAACTGGGATTATAGGGCAGTTAAGAGGTGTTTTATTGGGGGATTTTACAGATTGTACGAATCCATATGATAGTGAATATGGGGTTAACGATTTATTTAATGACTTCTTTCGTCCGTTTAAGAAACCGGTATTATCAAACTTAGCATGTGGTCATGATTTCCCGACAGCGACCTTACCGATTGGTACCTTTTGTACGATGAATACTGAGATAAAAAAGATTTGCTTTTACCGTTAAAAGTGACAAAAAGTTATAGAAATAGTGTTTTTAAAAGAAAATTTTACGTAATGCGAATGCTTTAATTGCAATCAAAATCACAATATGTTATATTGGAATTACCAAAAGATTCCATATTACTTTGCAATGAAGAAGGAGGCATCTGTCTTGAACATCAATGCATCGCAGTCCGAGAAAATGGTATTACACATTCCTATAACACAAGTATTACCTGGAATGATAACAGCACGTGACATCTATTCACGCAATGATCAATTGATTTTAGTAGAGGGTACTAAATTACTACCCAATATGATTGCTAAGATAATGTTCTTTGCCATTGAAAGTATCTATGTTTATAAGGCTGAAGAGGATATTAATCTAGAATCAAGCTATTATGATCGAATCAAACGAAGTGAGGACTTTAAAAACTTTAAAAAAACCTATGATGGAGTTATCGTTGAAATTAAAGATTCCGTTAATCAGTTATTGCGCTATAGTAATCAGGTTCCAGAGCAACAGTTGTTACATAAAGTAGAGAAGATTATTAGAACGAGCAAAAACCGCTACCATCTATTTGAGATGATATACTGTATTCATGAATTTGATGATTTAACATTTATACATTCTATAAATGTTGCTTTAATTTGTCATGTTTTTGGTGAATGGTTGCAGATGCCTCCACAAGAGGTTAAAATATTAACCATATGTGGTTTGTTACATGATATTGGTAAATTGGTAATTCCAAAAGAAATATTAAATAAACCAGGTCCCTTAACGAAGGAGGAGTATGAGATTGTAAAAGATCATCCGGAACAAGGTTATCTTCTGCTGCTAAATCATAAGATGGATGAACGAATTCGATTGGCTGCATTACAACATCATGAGCGATATGATGGAAAAGGATATCCATTGTGCAAGTATGGAAATGAGATTAATCCGTTTTCGATGATTGTCGCAATTGCTGATGTATATGATGCAATGACGAGTAAACGGGTGTATCGAGGTGCTATTTGTCCTTTTGATGTTCTGAAATTATTTGAAGATGAAGGAAAACTACAGTACGATGTAAAATACCTAGTTCCACTTATTGAAAAAATAGCAGAAATTTATATTAATCATACTGTAAAATTAAATAACAATCAAAAGGGAGAAGTAATTCTTCTAAATAAACATTGTTTATCAAGACCTGTCGTTAAGGTTGGAAATGAATTTATTGATTTATCTAAGCGCAAAGAGTTGAGAATTGAAGCAGTGATTTAATGAGTAAGTTGAGTTGGAAGTTGAAGCAGTCATTTATAGAGTAAATTGAGCTAAGAATTGAAGTAGTAATCAATGAGTAAGTTGAGTTTTAAAGAAGCTGAAATTAAGAAGAAGGAAAGATATTTGTAACGAAGTAAGGAGAACATAATGGAGAGCAGAAGAGAAAAGGCAATTCAATTGTTTAAGGAAGGATATAATTGTTCACAGGCAGTTTTTGCTGTATTTTGCGATGACTATCATATACCGAAAGAAATGGCATTAAAACTATCCTCCTCTTTTGGAGGTGGCATGGGAAGAATGAGAGAAGTATGTGGCGCAGTATCTGGCATGTTTATGGTAGCAGGCTTAGAGACCGGGGCTACGGATGGACGGGATTCCGAAGGTAAGAAAAAGAACTATGATTTGGTTCAGAAATTGGCTGCTAAATATCGGGAGAAGAACGGCTCTATTATCTGTAGAGACCTACTAGGATTAAGTCAAGATGGTACACAGAAAGTATTTACTGATACTAAGCCAGAGGAAAGAACCAAGATGTATTATAATAAAAGACCATGTGTCGAGTTGGTAGGTGATGCAGTGGATATTTTAGAAAAGGAATTATTTTCAATTGCAGAAGATTCAAATAATGGTCAAACTAAAATAGAGATGGTTCGAGTTGAAGATGATAAATCTATACAAAAATTATCGAAGATAGCAGATGAAGTTTGGCATCAACATTTTTCAACGATATTGTCTCCTGAACAGATTGACTATATGGTAGATAAGTTTCAATCGGTTAAAGCGATGACAGAGCAGATGAGAAGTTCTGGCTATGAGTATTATTTTATTGAAGTAGATGGAATTACAGTAGGTTATACAGGAATACGCCCAGAAGAAGAAAAATTATTTTTAAGTAAGCTCTATATTTTGAAACAATATAGAGGAAAACAGTATGCTTCCCATGCATTTAAGTTTCTTAAAGAAATCTGCAAAGAAAGAGGATTGCATGCTATTTGGCTGACTGTGAATCGCTATAATTATGATACGATTCATATTTATGAAAAAAAGGGATTTCAAACCATACGAACACAGGTATCTGATATTGGGAATGGGTTTGTCATGGACGATTATGTCATGGAACTTAAGCTTTAAACATAGTTTTAATATTTCCATAGTAGAGCAAGTTTAATTGTTTAAAATTTTCCATAGTAGAGTATCTTGACAACGTAGAAGGAAATGTTATAATAACAAAAAGAAAAGACTTTTTCGATTATGGAAAATTTAATTTAGATAATACGTTGATGAGAAGAGTAAATTGTGGAGTATTACAGAGAGGAATACAAAAGCTGGAAGTATTCTATTACAGAAGCAATTGAAAACTAACTCGGAGTGGCCCTAATCCGGTCCGGTGATTCCGTTACCATCGAATGAAGCCGGGATATAAAAGTATAGCTTTTTGTCCAATGAGGGTGGAACCGCGAGTGATACTCGTCCCTTTCGAATACGTTAAGTAATCGAAAGAGGCGAGTTTTTTTATTTATAGGAAATTGCACCCTATGAATTAAAAAATACTCTGAAATAAAGATTATTTGCATTTGATGGCACTAAGTTATTATCATTATAAGAGGCGCTATGGCGCCAGAATCGAGGGTATTATGAAGATTACATTAAAAGATGGCTCTATAAAAGAGTATTCTAAACCAATGGCAATTATTGATATTGCCAAAGATATAAGCGAAGGATTAGCGAGAATGGCATGCGCAGCAGAACTTGATGGAAAGGTAGTTGACCTTCGTACAGAAGTTACAAATGACGCTGAACTAAGTATTTTAACATTTAATGATGAGGCAGGTAAGGCTGCTTATCGTCATACAGCATCCCATGTGCTTGCACAAGCAGTGAAGAGATTGTATCCAGATGCAAAAATTGCAATTGGACCATCCATTGATACAGGATTTTACTATGATTTTGATGTTGCTCCTTTTGATCGTGCAGCACTTGACGCATTAGAGCAAGAGATGAAAAAAATCATAAAAGAAGGTGCTGAAATTACAAGATTTACACTTCCTCGTGAAGAAGCAATCAAGTTTATGGAGGAAAAAGGGGAACCATATAAGGTAGAACTAATTCGTGATTTACCAGAGGATTCCGTAATCTCTTTCTATACTCAGGGGGATTTTGTAGATCTTTGTGCGGGACCTCATCTTATGAGCACTAAGAATATAAAGGCAATTAAGTTAATCAATTCCTCTGGTGCTTACTGGAGAGGCAGTGAGAAAAACAAGATGCTCACTCGTGTTTACGGAACTGCTTTTACAAAAAATGCAGATCTTGATGAGTTTTTAAAGCATTTAGAAGATATTAAGAAAAGAGACCATAACAAGCTTGGTCGTGAGATGGAACTTTTTGCTACGGTTGATGTTATCGGACAAGGCTTACCACTCTTAATGCCTAAGGGTGCTAAGATGATTCAGACTCTTCAGCGTTGGATTGAAGATGAAGAAGAACGTCGTGGCTACATGAGAACAAAGACTCCATTACTTGCGAAACGAGATTTATATGAAATTTCAGATCACTGGAACCATTACAAAGAGGGTATGTTTGTACTTGGAGATGAGAAAGATGAGAATGCAGAAATCTTTGCTCTACGTCCTATGACTTGCCCATTCCAGTATTATGTTTATAAGCAATCACAAAAGAGTTATCGTGACTTGCCTTGTCGCTATGGTGAAACTTCAACTCTTTTCCGTAATGAGGATTCTGGTGAAATGCATGGTCTTACAAGAGTACGCCAGTTTACAATTTCAGAAGGTCATCTTATTGTAACACCAGAGCAGTTAGAAGAGGAATTTAAGGGTTGTGTGGATTTAGCAAAATACTGCTTAACAACATTAGGATTAGCAGATGACGTAACTTATCGTCTCTCAAAATGGGATCCAAATAACCAGAGCAAGTATCTTGGAAACGAAGAAACTTGGAATAAAGTTCAAGATATGATGCGTGAGATCTTAAATCATATTGGTATTGATTTTACAGAAGAAGAAGGCGAAGCAGCATTCTATGGTCCTAAGCTTGATATTCAGGCTAAGAATGTATATGGAAAAGAAGATACTATGATTACAATCCAGCTTGATATGTTCCTTGCGGATCGTTTTGATATGACTTATATTGATGCTAATGGTGAGAAAAAACGTCCGTATATTATTCACAGAACAAGTATGGGTTGTTATGAAAGAACACTTGCATGGTTGATTGAAAAATATGCAGGCAAGTTCCCAACTTGGTTATGTCCAGAGCAAGTTCGTATTTTACCAATTTCTGAGAAGTACAGCGACTATGCTAAGATGGTAGAAAAAGAACTTCTTGATAATGGAGTGCTTGTTACTGTAGATAACCGTGCAGAAAAGATTGGCTATAAGATTCGTGAAGCAAGATTAAATCGAGTACCATATATGCTAGTAGTTGGTCAAAAAGAAGCCGAAGAAGGTTTAGTTTCTGTAAGAAGTCGCTATCTTGGAGACGAGGGACAGAAGAAGGTAAGTGATTTCGTGGATGCAATCTGTAAAGAAATCAGAACTAAGGAAATTCGTAAAATTGAAGTAACAGAAGAGTAGACAAAAGGATCTAGAAAAGAATAGAAATAAATCTTGCTAAGAAACTATATAAGATTCTAAATAAGAATCTAAAAAGGATCTAGCAAAGAAAAGAAGCTAGTATAGAATAAGATAAAAAGTAATTAGATAAAGAAGATAAATCTATTACAATTTTAGAGAGAGCAAAAAAAAGTTTAATTTATTTTTTGTTGCTCTCTCTTTCTTTATATAAAGGTTATATCTTAACTAGTCATCCATCATAAGGGAGCAGGAATGTGAAATCGAGTGCAGGTTTTGCGGTTTTTTAAAGGGAAGGAATGAAATGTGAAGAAACAGTGAATTGTAAGTATTTACATTGTAAATATTCATCAAATATGATAAAGTATTAAGGAAACCTATGAAAAGAAAGGTATGGAGGATATGAAGAAGAGAGGAATACTTGCGATTGCGATACTAGGAGTTACCCTTGTATTTTCCGGGTGCAAAAAAAGTGAAGAGATTAATTTTGAAGCTTATAGTAGATATAAGGATGTGGATACTTCGAAATATGTAACACCAGGTTCTTATAAAGACATTACAGTATCAGTAGATACATTTGAAGTTACCGAAGCAGATATAGAGAAAAAATTAAAAGAGGTTCAAACACAAAATGGTACTTACGTAAAAAATGAGGACCATCCAATTTCGAATGGTGACAGAGTTACGATACAGATGACTGGTACGATTGACGGAAAAGAAAATGATGGTTTTAACAGTGACAATTTTGAATTCGTTTATGGTGATGGTGAATACATTATGGACGGATTTACTGCGAACTTAGCTGGGATGTATTCCGGAGAAACTACTAAGTTTTCTTTAACAATTCCAAGTACCTTTGCTGAGAAAGCATTTATCGGAAAAGAAGCTTCTTTTCAGGTTACAATTAAATCCGTAGAGCAGTTTGTAGTTCCTGAAGTAACAGATGAATTTGTACAAAAAATATCGGATACAAATACAGTGGATGAATTCAAAGAAAGCTTAATTCCTACCATTAAGAAGGATAAGCTTGAGGAAGTTAAGAATAATCCAAAATTAGGGGCTTGGAAGATTGTTTCTGATGGATCTGAGATACTAGAGTACCCAGAAGGTTCTATTGAGAAAAAGAGTAAGGAGCTTGAAGAAAAGCTTAATGTTAGGGCGATGGTGAATGGCTTAGAACTTGAAGAATATGTAAGCACTTACTTTGGTGTTACCTTTGAGGAATATGTCAAATTAGCATTGAAGCAGGAGTTATTACTAGATGCTATTGGTAGAGCTGAGAATATTACATTAACTCAAAAAGAATATGAAGAAAGCTTAACAGAATTTGCAAAAAAATATGGTTATAACACCAATGCAGAATTTGTAAATGAAATTGGAGAAGAAACTGTGAAGGAAGCTCTTCTTTGGGATAAGGTTCAAAATTTCATCGCAGATCAAGTTACAATTGTGGAATAAAGGACAACTAATTAAGGGGGACTAAGTTACCTCTAAAGTTTAAAATATAAGCTTGAATTTCTATAAGATAAAGTCTTAATAGGAATTCAAGCTTTTTCTTTTTCATTGCTACATATTTCTAGTTGATATTGGCAAACTATAGTAGAAAAAGTATCTACGAAAGTGAGAGAAGAAGATGCCATATCAACTAGGTAAGGACATTTATGCCAATATGAACTACTTCAACCAATTATTCAAGGTAGATAAAAGCTTTGATATCCTCTGCCGGACCTTTCAGACTGGTGGTAGATTGGCTTGTTTATATTATATTGATGGTTTTGCAAAAGATGAACCCTTGCAAAGGATGCTACAGAAATTAGATGCAGTGAAAGAAGATTTTCCTAAAAGTGCAAAGGACTATGCAGATATCTATATAGGCTACATTGAAGTTGATATCATAAACGATGAGAAAGCAATCGTTAAAAATCTATTTTCTGGTGTTCCATTAATGTTTATTGATGGATTTGATGAGGTAATAGCAATTGACGCTAGAACCTACCCAGCCAGAGGAGTGGAGGAACCAGAAAAGGAAAAGGTATTACGTGGTTCCAGGGATGGTTTCGTAGAAACTATTGTTTTTAATACAGCGTTAATACGCCGGCGTATCCGAAGCAACGATTTGGTGATGAAGATGATGGAGATTGGCGAAAGCTCAAAAACCGATATTGTTATAACTTATATGGATGGTAGAATCGATGAAAGACTATTACATCGCGTTATTACAAAGTTGGAAGAGATTCAAGTGGATTCTTTATCGATGAATCAGGAAAGTTTAGCAGAATCTCTATACCGCGGTAGTTGGTTCAATCCCTTTCCCAAATATAAATACTCGGAACGTCCCGATACCACTGCTGCCTGTATCTTAGAAGGAAGTATAGCCATTTTAGTAGATAATTCTCCAGAAGCAATGATAATTCCATCCTCTATTTTTGATATTGTAGAGGGGGCGGATGATTATTATTTTCCACCGATTACAGGGACTTATTTACGAATAACTCGTTTACTCATTAATTTAATAGCATTAGTACTGACTCCGACTTTTTTATTGTTTATGGATAATCCACAGTGGATACCGAAAGGTTTTGAATTTATCATAGTAAAAGATCCGATGAATTTGCCACTCATATGGCAGTTCATGATCTTGGAACTTGCCATAGACGGACTTCGTTTGGCTGCGGTAAATACCCCTAGTATGTTAAGTACCCCATTAAGTGTGGTTGCTGCGGTGATAATTGGTGATTTTACAGTAAGTTCAGGTTGGTTCAATGCGGAAGCAATGCTTTATATGGCATTTGTAGTCCTAGCTAATTATACACAGATTAGTTTTGAACTTGGCTTCGCGCTTAAATTTTTACGTTTAATTATGTTAATTCTCACTGCTTTCTTTGGTATATGGGGATATTGTGCTGGCATTCTCTTAATAATAGTTAGTGTTGCCTTTAATAAGACCATATCTGGTAAGAGTTATCTTTATCCGCTGATACCTTTTAATGCAAAAAAACTAATGAGAAAGTTCTTCCGAGTAACCTTACCAAACAGCAAGAATCAAAGGGTTTAACGGTATTTATGTTAACGTCTATAAATCTAGTTTACAATGATTTATTAAATCTAGGTTACAATGATTTATTAAAGCTAGGTTACGAAAGGTTATCAAACTAGGCTGTAAAGGTTTATCAAGCCACGTAGCAAAGTTGCAATTAGGCAGATTTTATGTTAAGATATACTAAAAATTTCTAATTATTTTCTTTATACAATACTAAATAATAAGTATAATTTATTTCATAATCTAAGTATACAGAATGGAGGAATTATTATGAGTCATGCACCAGTACCAACCCCGCACAATGGAGCGAAGCTTGGAGAAATCGCTAAAACAGTATTAATGCCAGGAGATCCTTTACGTGCAAAATTTATTGCAGAAACATATTTAGAAAATCCGGTATGTTTTAATACAGTTAGAAATATGTTTGGGTATACAGGAACTTATAAAGGGAAGCAGATATCTGTTATGGGCGGAGGTATGGGTATGCCTTCTATTGGTATCTATTCTTATGAGTTATATCACTTTTATGATGTTGACAATATTATTCGTATCGGTTCAGCTGGTGGTATATCTGACAACATTCATGTTCGCGATGTAGTAATTGGCATGGGTGCAAGTACAAATTCGAATTTTGCCTCCCAGTATGAGCTACCAGGAACCTTTGCACCAATTGCTAGTTATGAATTACTTGAAAAGGCAGTTAGTGCAGCAAAATCTTTGAATACAAAAGTTGTCGTAGGTAATATTTTATCTTCTGATATCTTCTATGATGATAACAAGAATTCTTCGAATCAATGGAAGAAGATGGGCGTTTTATGCGTTGAGATGGAGGCTGCGGCACTTTATATGAATGCAGCTAGAGCAGGAAAGAATGCACTGTGTATCTTAACTATTTCTGATCACCTTTATACTGGAGAAAGTTTATCTGCAGAAGATCGTCAGGTAAGTTTTAGAGAAATGATGGAAATCGCTTTAGAACTTGCTTAAAAAGTTTATAAAGTACAAAATTACCATCATATAAAAAGGCGTCAAAGCGCGGAATGGATGTTAAGATGGAGAAAAAAGATATATTTAAAACGGTGGATCATACCTTACTAACACAAACTGCTACGTGGCAAGAGATCAAACAAATCTGCGATGATGCAATTACTTATCAGACAGCTTCTGTTTGTATCCCACCTTCTTTTGTGAAAAGAGCGAAGGAATATGTTGGAGACCGTATGGCAGTATGTACGGTGATTGGTTTCCCAAATGGATATAATACAACCAATGTAAAAGTTATGGAAACTAAGGATGCTCTTGATAACGGAGCTGATGAGATTGATATGGTTGTTAATCTCGGTGATTTGAAAGAAGGAAAATTTGATGCAGTAGAAGAAGAGATACGTCAAATTAAAAAGGTATGTGGAGATAAGATTCTTAAAGTAATTATTGAAACTTGTCTACTTACGAAAGAAGAAAAGATTACGATGTGTGAAGTAGTAACTAAAGGTGGTGCGGATTATATAAAAACATCTACTGGATTTTCTACTGCTGGAGCAACGTTTGAAGATATTGAGCTTTTCTCTAAGCATATCGGAGAAGGCGTTAAGATGAAAGCAGCTGGTGGTATTGCTTCCTTTGATGATGCGATACGCTTTATCAGGCTTGGAGCCTCTAGGCTAGGAACAAGCCGCATTGTTAAATTAGCAAAAAATGAGTCTGCTAACGGATATTAATTGATACCCAAAAAAGAGCCTGCTAACGAATAATAATGAATACCAAAAAAAGAGTCTGCTAACGGATTTAATGAGTACCAAAAAAAGACTCTGTAATTGGTAATTAATGCCTAGTTATTTTTTAAAATTATAGTGTGAAAGGATGTGTGTTTCATGAAGGACGAGGATAATAATATGGAATATACGTATCCAGCCTGTAGGCAAGCTGGTGATTTAGTGCCCAAAAAGGCGAACCAACTACCTTCTGATGAAATTATAAACGATACTGTTTGCAAGAATCTTATCAAAGAAGCGATCGGTATGTTGAAACGTTCTTATGTACCATATTCAAATTTCCATGTAGGAGCCGCACTACTAACCAAAGGCAATAAAGTATATACTGGTTGTAATATTGAAAATGCAACCTTTACTCCGACGAATTGCGCTGAAAGAACAGCATTTTTTAAGGCGGTTAGCGAAGGTGAAAAAGATTTTGTTGCAATTGCAATTGTTGGAGGTAAGAAAGGTAACATTGTAGATTATTGCCCTCCATGCGGAGTATGTAGGCAAGTTATGATGGAATTTTGCAATCCAAAAAAGTTTATTGTAATTTTAGCTAAATCGGAGGAAGATTATTGGGCATATACACTTGCTGATTTACTTCCATTGGGCTTTTCTGCACAAAATTTGGAGGAATAATAATGTGTGGAAAAAAAACCTAATTTAGGAAGTTTCCGCAAGTTACCAAAACAATTACCAATAATTCATACCTTTACCATAGGAATTGAACATGCTATTATATTTCTGCGTTTTACTTTCTACTTATGTAGTAAGTTTTTCGTTGAATTATAATAGCTTTTTTTATTGCAATACTGTAATTTGGAATAATTCCTTGGATTCACTGGATGAATTAGATTTTTTCATTAAACTGGTTATCATTGAAGGAATTCTTATGAAAAGGAAGTATAAGAAATACAAAAAAAGCGAATTATATTTAGCAGATAGAAAATCATCTAGATTTGTAAGATGATTCTATGAAAGAAAACTTACGGGATTTTGGAGGAGTCAGTGATGAAGAAATTAATTTCACTTGTGCTTATTCTTACCTTAGCAATAACGGTATTATCCGCTTGCGGTAAGAAGGACAATGAAACACCAAATCAAAATGCAGGAACAACAACTCCTGGTGTAACAAATGGTGCTAACAATGAAAACAATAACAAGACAGAAGGATACGAGTTAGCTCTTGTAACTGACATTGGTACAATTGATGACAAGTCTTTTAATCAGGGATCATGGGAAGGTCTTACTCAATATGCTACTGAAAATAATAAGACTCATAAGTATTATCAGCCTGCAGAAGCAACGACTGCAGCCTATATTGATACCATTGGTCTTGCGGTTAGAGGTGGAGCAAAATTAGTTGTTTGTCCTGGATATAAGTTTTCTGAGGCGGTTTACGAAGTGCAGACTACATATCCAGATGTTAAATTTATCATCTTGGATAGTCAGCCACAAAAAGGAGAGGACAAAACAATTAAAGATAACGTATATTCTGTATATTATGCAGAAGAACAGGCCGGATTTTTAGCTGGTTATGCAGCAGTAAAAGAAGGTTATACGAAACTTGGTTTTATGGGTGGTATGGCAGTTCCATCAGTAAAACGTTTTGGATTTGGTTATGTACTTGGTGCAGAAACAGCAGCAAAAGAAATGGGTATTGATAAAATTGATATGAAGTATCACTATACCGGAGGCTTTACAGCAACTCCAGAGGCACTGACTACGGCGGCTTCCTGGTATCAGAGTGGAACACAAGTTATTTTTGGTTGTGGTGGTGCAGTAGGAAACTCAGTAATGGCTGCAGCACAAGATAATAACGGAAAAGTAATAGGTGTTGACGTTGATCAAAGCTCAGAATCAAGTACAGTAATAACTTCTGCTATGAAAGAACTTAAAAAATCAGTATATGATGGTATTGCTATGTTCTATGAAGGAAAATTCCCTGGCGGTGAGATTGTAACACTTGATGTAACTACAGAAGGAGTAGGACTCCCATTAAAGACATCAAAGTTTGAAAAATTTACAGAAGCTGATTATGGTGATGTATATGCCAAATTAGTATCTGGAGAATATGCTCCGAAGATAGAAGGAATTGAAGAAGTGTCTGAATTACCAGTGACTATTGTCAATATTGATGAAGTTAAATAATAGAGGATAGATTTTATGCGCTATGGCGCACAGATTGTAAAATGATTAGGAGGGCTGTTGCAATATGGTGAAATTATAACCATTTTGTGGCAGCTTTTTTAGGGAAAAAGAAAGGCAAGGAGGGAGTAATACCTTTGGACTACATTATAGAAATGCTTGGAATCACAAAAGAATTTCCCGGTATTATAGCAAATGATAATATTACTCTTCAGTTAAGAAAGGGAGAAATTCATGCTCTACTTGGTGAAAATGGTGCGGGAAAATCAACACTGATGAGTGTTTTATTTGGATTATATCAACCTGAAAAAGGTTCTATTAAAGTAAAAGGGAAAACAGTGAAAATTAATGGTCCATTGGATGCGAATGCACTGGGAATTGGTATGGTGCATCAGCATTTTAAGTTAGTTCATAATTTTACGGTTCTACAAAATATTATTCTTGGTGTAGAAACAGTAAGCGGTGGTTTTCTCAAGATGGAGGAAGCCAGAAAAAAGGTGTTAGAGTTAAGTGAACATTATCATCTTGCTGTAGATCCAGATGCTTATGTTTCAGATATATCCGTCGGTATGCAGCAAAGAATTGAAATCTTAAAGATGCTATATCGTGAGAATGAAATTCTAATATTTGATGAGCCGACTGCAGTACTTACACCACAGGAAATTGATGAATTGATGAACATTATGCGAGGTCTTGCAAAAGAAGGAAAATCAATTTTGTTTATTACTCATAAGCTGAATGAGATCAAAGCGGTTGCAGATCGTTGCTCCGTATTACGTCGTGGTAGATATATTGGTACCGTAGATGTTAAAACTACGGATAAAGAAACGATGTCAGAAATGATGGTTGGTCGTAAGGTTAACTTTAAAGTTGATAAAAAGGCAGCAAAACCCAAAGAAGTTGTTTTGGATGTGAAGACATTAACTGTACATTCCAAACAAAAAGGAAACAAAAAGGCTTTAGTTCATGATATTAGCTTTGAAGTTAGAAAAGGAGAGGTCGTAAGTATCGCTGGAATTGATGGAAATGGTCAATCGGAATTAATTCAAGCGATAACTGGTTTAATCAAATGCGATAGTGGTTCCATAAAACTTCATGGTGAAGACATTACGAAAAAATCGATACGATATCGAAATATCCATGGATTATCGCATATTCCAGAGGACCGTCATAAACATGGTTTAGTTCTTGAATATACCATAGAAGATAATCTTGTTTTACAAGAGTATTTTACAAAGAAGTATCAAAAATGTGGATTTCTAAAACACGGGGCTATCCACGAGAATGCAGTGAAGCTTATTGAGCAATACGATATACGAAGTGGACAGGGAGCAATTACGACATGTCGAAGTATGTCTGGTGGTAACCAGCAAAAGGTTATCATAGCAAGAGAAATTCAGCGTAAGCCTGAACTTTTGGTGGCAGTACAACCAACAAGAGGATTGGATGTTGGAGCTATCGAGTTTGTTCACAAACAGTTAATAGCAGAAAGAGATAAGGGAAGCGGTGTTTTACTGGTATCCTTTGAATTGGATGAAGTAATGAACTTAAGTGATCGTATTTTAGTTATGTATGAGGGAGAGATTGTAGCTTCTTTAACACCAGATGAAGTTACGATACAAGAATTAGGTCTTTATATGGCTGGATCAAAAAGGAGGAAGGCTTAGAAGATGAGTGGAAGTGGTAATTCATCAAAGAAAAGCGTGTGGAAAAACCTTGGGTTAATTTCCTCGATTTTTGCAATTATTTTAGGCCTTTTGGTTGGTTTTCTTATCTTGTTATATTCTAATCCTGAACAAGCAATCGGAGGATTTAAAACAATTTTAACTGGAGCACTTACAGATGGTAGCAAGGGATTTGGTATGGTTTTATACTATGCTACACCTATTATTTGTACTGGTCTTTCCGTTGGATTTGCATTTAAAACAGGATTATTTAACATCGGTGCAACAGGACAATTTACAATAGGTGCCTTTGCTTCTGTAGTGGTAGGGATTACAGCAACTAAGCTTGGTAATATTCATTGGATCGTAGCTCTTTTAGCAGCGGTTCTTGCGGGTGCTCTTTGGGCTTTAATTCCAGGCTTATTAAAAGCTTATGCGAACATCAATGAAGTAATTGCAGGTATTATGACAAATTATATCGGTATGTATCTTGTTAACTGGTTTATTAAGGATACCAAAGCTCTTTTCAATATGTTAGAGAATCGCTCTAAACCAGTAGCACCTACGGCAATCTTACCAAAAGCAGGCCTTGACCAAATCTTTAAAGGTTCTTATGTAAATTCTGGTATTATAATTGCAGTTGTAGCAGCAATAATAATTTATATAATTTTAAGTAAGACAACCTTTGGTTATGAATTAAAAGCAGTTGGTTTTAATCGTGATGCTAGTAAATATGCAGGGATTAATGAGAAGAAGAGTATTGTATGGTCTATGGTTATTTCAGGAGCATTGGCTGGTCTTGGAGGTGGCTTGTTCTATCTTGCTGGTTCTGGTAAATACATCGAGGTAGTGGATGAGTTAGCGTCTGCAGGATTTGATGGTATATCAGTTGCATTACTTGGCTTATCACATCCAATAGGTATTTTACTAGCTGGACTATTCATTGCATATATCAAACAAGGTGGATTTTATCTACAGCTTTTTGAATATTCTCAGGAAATTATTGATATCATCATTGCAGTAATTATTTATTTTAGTGCATTTTCAATGATCGTTAGAAACTACATCTCCAATCGAGAACGCAAAAGAAGAGTAGCTCGTTCGGGAAGTGCTCAGATACCGGCCCCAATCAATGAACCATCTGTCTATGGTAGTGAGAGCGAAGAAGAAATTCGAGAAGCGACGCAAGAGGATATGGAGAAAGAAGAAGTTTTACCAAACGATACGGAATATGATGATATATCCAATGATGGAAATAATGAAATAAATGATATAAAGAATGATATAAAAAATGATATAAAAAATGATATAAAGAGAGAGAATACCAAGGAGAATAGAGCAGAAGGAGGAAACAAATAATGAATCCGGTATATTTTTTATTTCAACAGACTATGTTATTTGCAATCCCTCTTCTAATTGTAGCTCTTGGCGGAATGTTTTCAGAGAGAAGCGGTGTTGTAAATATTGCACTAGAAGGAATTATGACGATAGGCGCATTTGCGAGTATATTGTTTATCAATATCTTTCAAGATCGTATGAGTGGTCAGCCTCTCTTATTACTTGCAATTTTGGTTGCTGCATTGGCTGGCACTATATTTTCCTTATTCCATGCTTATGCCTCAATTCATATGAAGGCAGATCAAACAATTTCTGGTACTGCGCTTAATATGTTTGCACCAGCATTTGCGATTTTTACTGCTCGTCAGATACAAGGAGTACAACAGATTAATTTTACGAATACCTTTCGTATTCAGAAAGTTCCGGTACTTGGTGATATTCCAGTACTTGGTGAGCTATTTTTCCAGAATGCTTATATTACAACATACCTTGGTTTCCTAACTTTAATCATTGCTTCGATTGTACTATATAAGACGAAGTTTGGATTACGTCTTCGTGCCTGTGGAGAGCATCCTCAAGCTGCAGATTCTGTAGGAATTAATGTATATAAAACGAGATATGCGGGTGTTATTATTTCAGGAGTACTTGGTGGTATTGGAGGTTTGGTTTTCGTTGTACCTACTTCTACAAATTTTAATGCCAGTGTTGCGGGATATGGATTTTTAGCATTAGCTGTTTTAATATTTGGACAATGGAAGCCAATCCGTATTCTCTATGCAGCATTATTCTTTGGTTTAATGAAGACGATTGCATCTGCTTATTCAGGAATACCATTTCTTGCAAGCCTAGGAGTACCGAGTTATTTATATAAAATGATACCTTATATTGCAACCTTGGTAGTCCTTGCGTTTACGTCAAAGAAATCGCAAGCTCCAAAAGCTGCAGGTGTACCTTACGATAAGGGAAAACGCTAGAAGTAAAAAAAGATGAACTAATTATTATACATGGTAATAATGTCCATGTAATATAGGTTCATCTTTTTTATTTTATAATCATACATAAGCTTTATAAAGTACTTAGTCGCTTATGATACTTAAATATTATAGCCTCCTTTCCTAGACTTTCTTTCTACTTCGTAGTATTCTTGTTAATAAGGGCTGATAGAAACTAGAGAAAAGAGCATGATTAGTTCGAGAATCTTTCAGACCAAATTATTTTACTTGCAATAAAATAAGCTAGGTTTTATAAAGTATCGAGTCAAAAATTTCTTTGATGATATTTTTATTTAAGGAGACAATATGAGCGTACGTTTACACGGAAAGCCTCCATACCAGATAGCTTTAGTACATCAACCAGGAATTAGTGGTGTTTTAGGCAGCTTTGCTAGAAGCTTATCTGAACGATATGGGGTTATTGAACTGATTCAAACTAAGGATAGTTTAGAGGAGCTTTTAATTGAAATGGTGAATGATTTATCTCACTTTCAAGAACAACAAATTGTTCTAATAGGTCATTCCTATGGGGGATGGATCGCAGGATTATATGCATCCAAGAGAATACATAATATTAATAAATTGATTTTGATTGGGTCTCCTCCCTTAGATAGTAACTATGATTATATAATAGAAATTAAACGAAGATTACATTATAACGACGAACAATTAGAAGAATTTAATCATTTAACTAATCTATTAAGAGAAACTTCAACCAATAAGGAAAAGGACAAGTTATTAAGGCGCTATGATGAGTTATGCAAGCTCGCAGATGAATATCAACCCATAACAAATGATAATAATAATTACAATTTTATTCAGTTTAATGGAACAAGGTACTCTGAAATAATGTTAGAGCTAATGCAGTTACGAGATAATGGGGGACTATTAGATATATTTAAAAAATTGAATATAATGATTGCGTTAATTCATGGAGAATTCGATACACATCCATTGGATGGGGTTTTAGAGCCATTTTTGAAAAGCAAAATTCAACATACTTATTGTTTACTCGAGGATTGTGGTCATTCTCCTTGGATGGAGATGGGGGCTTGGTCTATTTTTCAACGAGTATTAGATTATGAGATTAAAGATGCATTTTCTAGAGGAGAAAACTAAGAAGGTATTTGAAGAGACAACTAAGATAATATTTATGACGGAAAAAAAGCTAAAAAGTTACGGTTTTTAAACACATTTTACTATCATCATAATCTAAGGATCAACGGAATATTTAAAATAAGGAGTGTTTAAATATTCCGTATTCCTTAGACTAATTTATTTTTATAATTTAGATATTATATAGGATACTTACATATCAATTGTAAACGATTATTCTATGTTAGATTAATTATAACTGATAAAGCTTTGTATACTTATCAACAAGATAATTTACATAGTAATCAGCGTTAAAGGTTTCCCCTGTCATTGCTAATAACAATTCATTGGTATTCTTTGTAGCACCATACTGATGGATGTGTTCTTTTAATAAATCTAAAATAGGGTTTAGATTTCCCTCATTTAAGCATTTTGCAAAGTCAATTTTAGTCTGTAAATAAGCATAAATCTGAGAAGCAATTGCATTACCAAGAGCATAGGATGGGAAGTATCCGAACGTACCATTTGACCAATGAACATCCTGCAATACACCAAGTGCATCTGTTGGAGGAACAATTCCTAAATATTCTTCATACTTTTCATTCCAAATACGTGGTAGGTCAGAAACCTCAATTTGTCCAGAAATTAAAAGTTTTTCAATTTCATAGCGAACCATGATGTGAAGGGAATAGGTTAACTCATCTGCTTCTGTACGAATGAAATCTGGCTCTGCTTTATTAATTGATAGAATAAATTGATCCAGTGATACATTTTTTAATTGCTCAGGGAATGTACTTGTTAATTTATCCCACAATGGAGCCCAAAATTCTTTACTGCGTCCAATGATATTCTCAAAGAAACGGGATTGAGATTCATGGACACCCATGGAAGAACCATGACCGACTGGCGTTTGAGTTATGGAATCATCAATGTTCATTTCATAAATAGCATGACCGCCCTCGTGTATTGTTGAAAAGATGGAGCTTTCAAGATTATTTTCATAATAGTGTGTTGTAATACGAACATCTTTATTATGAAGGTTGGTCGTAAATGGATGCTCACTTTCAGCAATTACTCCACGATTAAAATCAAATCCAATGTACTCTGCAATGTATTTACAAAATTCCTTTTGTTTTTCTATATCATAAGTTAGAGAGTTATAGGATTTGTCTATGGAGTCGTTTTTCGTTACTACTTGCTTTAGTAAAGGTACAATAGCATTACGCAGTTTCTCAAAGAAGTCATCCAACTGCTTCATATCAATTCCTTCTTCAAATTCATCTAACATAATATCGTAGAGAGCTTTATTTTCTTCCTTACGATAGCTGGCAAACTTTTTCTGATAGGAAACAATTTCTTCTAAGGTTGGAGCAAAATCAGCAAAACAGTTATTTTCTTTCGCTGCAGCCCAAATCGCACTGGATTTTGCGGTTAATTCACTGTAAGCCTTAAACTCCTCTGGTGGAATGCATTCCATCGATTTTAAGTCTTTGCTCATTTTTTTAACGATTTTTTGTTCTTTCAATTCCAAGGTATCAAAATTTTCTGGCGCCATAAGTTCATGTAATAGGCTTCTTACATCTTCATTTACCATGGCTTCAAAATATTCACTTGATAATAAGCCAATTACTTTTGCAGTATTGTCAAGAGCTTTCACTGGTGCAAGGGTTTCATTATCCCATTGCAATAAAGTTAATGCAGTTTCAAGTGCTTGCATTTTGTTTAGGTGTGGAACTAATTTTTCGAATTTTTCACTCATCTATGTTCTCCCTTTCTAGTTCTTATCTTTTCCTAAGTTTAAGATTTATCACCTGTAGAATACAGCAATTATGTAATTGTATTTCACTGGTGATATAGAACTTATGGTTATGTGTGTATTTGGATAAATCATATGATTTATCCAAAAAAATTATATCATAGGAATAGTAGAATAGCTATTATTTTAAATAAAGAAGATAGGAAAAGCTAGGTGGGGACGAAACTACTTTGTTCTATTATTTAACTACTAAAATTGGCCATAAGTGAAGTAAGATGATGGTAGAAAAGCAAATTATAATTTTGCAGGATAAGTAAACCAAAATCATGGAGGAAAAGTATTGATGTTTTGGCTTGTCTGTGGTATAAATAATTAAGAAAATTGATAGAAATTATTGAAATGTATTAGGCTAGTGCCTTGATCCACGTCTGTTAGGGAAAATCTAACAGACGTTTTTTTGGAGAAATTAAGTATGAAGAGCGTTGTCTTTCATACTAAGTTTTATGTCTGCGTTATGATAGATAGGGATAGACTTTTGATACGCTTAAAGCGTATGTAGAAATGGAGGTTATGAAAACAATGAAATTATTACGAGATTTATTAATTATCATATTCGGTAATTTTCTTTATGCTGCGGGCGTGGTATTTTTTATCTTACCGTCTGGGTTAATAACTGGAGGTACAACAGGGATTGCTTTAAGTATGAATTACTTTCTTGGGATACCAGTATCCACTTTTGTATTTGCCTTCAACCTCATCATGTTCTTATTGGGTTTATTTATCTTAGGAAAAAGTTTTGCATTGACGACGTTAGTAAGTACGTTTTGTTTTCCATTTGCACTTGGCTTATTACAGAAAATCGCTGGAGATTTTGTATTAACAGAGGATATATTCTTATGTACCCTTTTTGGCGGTATTTGTATTGGAGCAGCAATTGCTCTTGTTATTAGGATGGGAGCAAGTACAGGAGGAATGGATATACCACCATTGATTCTTAATAAGTATATGCATATTCCGGTTTCCATAACTTTATATTTAGCAGATTGTATTATTCTAGTATTTCAGGCTATCTTCAGCGAAAAAGAAAAAGTTCTATATGGTATTGTATTAGTTTTAATCTATTCCATCGTGCTAGATAAGCTTCTGATGTTTGGAACAAATAAAATGCAGTTAAAAGTAGTGAGTAGTAAAGTGGAGCTTATTAAAGAAGCAATTATATCGGAGATTGATAGAGGGGTGACTCTTTTTCATGGAAGAACTGGGTATTTGGAGAAAGAAACGGATATTTTACTAAGCGTTGTTTCCAACAGAGAACTTTATAAAGTGGAAAAATTGATCCATCAAATAGATGAAGATGCCTTCGTTATGGTTAGTCGTGTTAGTGAAGTAAGGGGTAGAGGATTTAGCATAGGAAAGAAGTATTTAATGAAAAAATCCGAATAGAGAATATCATAAAAGCAAAAAAGATATCATAGAAAAAGAATAGAGCATTTCATAAAAAAAAGAATGGAGCATTTCATAAAAAACGAAATAGAGTATTTCATGGGGTTGACAGTGAAGATTTCGTTTGTTATAATCAAAAAATCAAGTAAATAATTATAGGCTATGATAAGAAAGAGTAGAAATCATTGTAATCTAACAGAAAGTTGCCGGTGGATGAGAGGCGCAAGAGAGCAGATTTTGAATACATCTTTGAGCTTCACACCGAACGACTATATTAGTTTAAGTAGGCTGTTGACGGTTTCCTGCACCCGTTATCGTGCTAGAGTATAACCATCAGTAAGGATGAGTACTCGAAGAGGTTAGCTGTGTGAACGGTTAATAAAATTGAGGTGGTAACGCGTGATAATATTCCGCCCTCTGAATGTAATTCAGAGGGCGGTTTTTTTATTGTTAAAGTTAAAGTTAAAGTACCTTAACCATATAAAACGCTCCCCTAGGAATGCTCATGACGTGGAATAACACGGTCTTTGATCTTCATAGCGATTAAAACTTGATAGGAAAGTGAAGAAAAGGAGAGAAATGACATGATTTGTGTGGACGAACAAATGAAAATTATTAAAAAAGGCGTGTTAGATATGATGCGCGAGGAGGAATTAAGAGAAAAGCTTAAGATATCAGTGGAACAGAATAAGCCGCTAACAATCAAGCTTGGACTTGATCCATCTGCACCTGATATTCATCTGGGACATACGGTTGTTCTTCGTAAAATTAAACAGATGCAAGATTTAGGACATAAAGCGATCATTATTATCGGAGATTTTACCGGCCGTATAGGAGATCCCACTGGGAAATCGAAGACAAGAAAACCTCTAACCGATGAACAGGTAAAAGTAAATGCTGCAACTTACATGGAACAGATTTTTAAAGTATTAGATAAAGATAAAACAGAGGTACGTTTTAACAGTGAATGGTTATCCAAACTTAATTTTGAACAAGTAATCGCACTAGCATCTACTACAACAGTGGCAAGATTATTAGAGCGTGATGACTTTCAGAATCGTTACAAAAATCAGGAACCAATTGGTGTTCATGAGTTTTTCTACCCTTTGATGCAAGGCTACGATTCGGTAGAAATAAAAGCAGACATCGAATTAGGTGGAACGGACCAGACATTTAATATTTTAATGGGTAGAACTTTACAAAAATCAGTTGGAATGTCTCAACAGATTGCTATGTTTATGCCAATTCTTGAAGGTCTTGATGGTGTTGAAAAGATGAGCAAGAGCCTTGGTAACTATATTGGTGTAAGTGAATCTCCACAGGTTATGTTTAAGAAAGTGATGGAGGTCCCAGATCAATTGATATTCCGCTACTTTGAACTTGTGACCGATGAACATCCGGATGATATTGATAAGCTACGAAATGAGATGGCACAGGGAAAAAATCCAAGAGATATTAAGTTAATCTTAGCTAGAATCATTACAAAGCTTTACCATGGAGAAGAAGGAGCAAAGGCAGGAGAGGAATACTTTGAACAAGTATTCAAAGAAGGAGAGATTCCTGAGGATATGCCAGAGATTAAACTAAGTAAAGAACAGGATAACTTAGTTTCGGTTGCAGGTTCATTAGTAAGCGAAGGACTTGTTTCTTCTGCAAGTGAATTCCGTAGGTTAATAAAACAGGGTGGGGTTCAGTTAAACAGAGAAAAGGTATTGGATATTGATTGCATGTTAACAGAACAAGAAAATGTATTAAAGATTGGAAAGAAGAAGTTTGTACGATTAGTATTTTAAGAAAAGTTGCCGATATTTATCTAGTATAGTATTATAAAGATGAGAAACTTTTTTAATGTATCAGAAGAAACTTTAATATAAACGGAGGAAGTTGGCCAAATGAAGTATGACCAACCTAGTCAAGAAGAAAAAATGGAAGAAGACATTAGTCTAAAAGCATTTCTAGAGGAAAATCAAGATATAATATCGGAGCTAAAAGATTCGAAACAACAATTACGATATATCATTGTTGGTGAAGATCAGAAACTGGCAACGGTTGAAAAACAACAGGGGTACTATCAAGAGATGGTATCCCTACTTATGGATGAAATAGCTTTACCCCTACAACAGGTGGAACAAGAGGAGTTAATTAGTGCACTCGCAGAATTGGAAGAAGAAAATCTTTCAATCGTATTTGGCTATCCACAGATGAATAACAATGTAAGTTCAATGTTAGTGAACAGAGAAGAAAGTTTAGTATTAGTTACAACAAAGAAAGACATGAAAAGGAGTGAGGTACCGTATTTTTATTGGGGAACAGAAGAGTACCTTCGTAGTTACATCAAAGATAGCATATTAGAGGATCACACCATACTTTTTAATTCAGGATCTGATTTGTTTGAGGCATTCTTGCAAGGCGAGATAGAAGGTATGTTGATAAAAAAGAGTACCTATGAGAAGTATTTACAAGAGGGGGAAGAACTGTATTTAGTCTCGGATATGGTGTTCCCTATTCAGGAGTATATTTTGATATCCAGTGAGGAAGATGTTTTATCTAGATTTATGAAAAGGTTTCTTTCCTTTTATGAAAAGTACATAAAGGAGGAACAGTTATCTGCTATAGAAGTTCGATATCAAGAACCAAAGGAGGGAGTGAAGGAAAAGATTGTTTTGTGGACTACATCCATCATAATTGGTCTTGCTTTTATTATTGCGCTCTTTTCAATAGTTATTTATCATCGAAAGAATAAGAAGAAAAAACAAATTGCTTCATTGTTATATCAAGAGTTATCCGTAATTCACCATAAGGGGCAAGAGGTACTAATCGTAGATTTAGTAACAGGAAAGATACGATCCAGTCAAAATTTTTCGTGTTTATTTGAAAATCTAAAGTCTTTTCATCGTAAGAATATCAAGATAAAGGAATTATCAAATAAGATAGGATTTAATTTTGAGGAGCATTATCGTTATATTTGCCGTCGATTTGAACGCACTTATCAGTTTCAATATCAGCTTTATCTTGGTGGTGTTCGGTACTTAGTGAAGGAAGAAGGTATTTTCGAGCAAGGCATATTGGTTCTTCTGATGTCAAAAGAAAAGATAAGGGAATAATTTATTAGATAGGAATAATATGGAATGAAAAAGTTTATAAAATTTGCTTGACAAAAGCTGTCTTCGTAAATATAATAATAAATGTGCTCGTGAGAAACGAGACAGTGATATGGGATCTTAGCTCAGCTGGGAGAGCATCTGCCTTACAAGCAGAGGGTCATAGGTTCGAGCCCTATAGGTCCCATTTTTACGGAAAAAAATAAATATGGCGAAATAGCTCAGTTGGCTAGAGCATACGGTTCATACCCGTAGGGTCGTGGGTTCAAATCCCTCTTTCGCTATTATAAAAAGCTCAGAAGTGTAACTTCTGAGCTTTTTTCGTGCGTGCTTCTATCGTTGGTGCTTCTATCGTTGGTCTTCTATCGTTGGTCTTTTATCGCTAATGCTTCTATCGCTAATGTTCTTTATCAGTATTGTGTCTTTTTAGTGCTGCAATCTTATACTGTCATTTATAAGTATTATTGTTATTTATAAGTAACATTCATAGAAAGCATTATTAATTATAATGACTAACAATATTGAAAAAGGTGCTTAAATCCACTATAATTCACCTATCCGAACAAGCCGAGGCAGATGTCAATTACATATCTGCTTTTTATTATTCTTGGTTCCTTACAGTTTAGAAAATTATGGAATTGAGATTCGGAAGGTAATAATCCAAAGTTTTTACAGAGTAGGCGATAAATAATGTCAGCTTACTAATTAACGGGAGGAAACGTATTATGAAAAAGAAAGCACTCAGCTTACTAATGACAGTAGCTCTAGCAGCAACCTTATTTACAGGTTGTGGAACAAAGGATTCCAACAATGGTGAAGTTAAACCAACAAATGCTCCACAGAAAAGTGAAAGCGATGTGACAGGAAACGGAAGCGCTGGTAACGAAGCAAAGAATGGCTTATATGATCCAATCGCTAAAGAAGACATCAAAATTGGTGTAATTCACATCACTGATCCAGCAGAGGGTTCCGGTTATACTTACACACATGATATTGGAATTCAAGGTATGCAAAAGAACATTGGCTTAAATGATAATCAGATCATCAGAAAGAACAATGTTGATGATCAGGATGCTGTAGCTATTCGTAACGCAATCGAAGAGTGTATCGAAGAGGGCGCAAATGTGATCTTTGCTACAAGCTGGGGATATATGGATACTGTGGAGGCTATGGCTTCTGAGCATCCAGACGTAATCTTTTCACATGGTACAGGATATAAATCAAATGGTTCTAACTTTAATAATTATTTCGGAAGAATTTATCAGGCTAGATATTTAACAGGTATTGCTGCTGGTTTAAAGACAACAACGAATAAGATTGGTTATGTAGCAGCTTGGGGTAAAGATAACTCTGAGGTTACTGGTGGTCTTAATGCATTTGCAATGGGTGTTTATTCTGTAAATCCAGAAGCTAAGGTTTATGTAAAGACAACGAACAGCTGGTTCTCTCCAGAAGGTGAGGCAGCGGCTGCAGAAGCTTTAATTTCTCTTGGTTGTGATGTAATTGGTCAGCACTGTGATACACCAAACCCTATGACAGCGGCAGAAGCAGCTGGTGTATTTGGAGTTGGGTACAATTCTGATATGTCTAAGGATGCTCCTAAGGCAGTTCTTACATCCGCTCTTTGGGATTGGTCAGCATACTACACAACAGCTGTTAAGTCCGTTATGGAAGGAACTTGGGACGGAAGTAACTACTTTGGTGGTATGGCAGAAGGATTAATCAATATAGCACCATTATCTGATCTAGTAGCACCTGGCACTGCAGAGAAAATTGCGGAAGCAGAAGCTAAGATTAAATCTGGTGAATGGGATGTATTTACTGGCGTTATCGAAACAAATGATGGAAAGACAATTGGTGAAGAAGGAAAATCTTTAGACGATGCTACTATCACTGGTGGAATTAACTGGTATTTTAAAAATGTTATTGAAGACTAATCGGTGAGACGTAGATTAATTTGAGGGAAATATGATTATTTGGGTGTTGCAAATAGAAGATAGACATTGTTTGCAACACCCATATTAGTTTCAAAATTATGGATAAATTGACTTTACTTGGTATAAATAGTATGATTGGGAGTGTCATAATTTCAAGGGAATTGTAGAAGAAAAGGATTTGGAGGATATCTTATGGAGAAGGGGAAAGAACCTGTTTATGCAATTGAATGCAAAGGGATTACCAAAACCTTCGGAAGTGTTGTGGCAAATGATCACATCGACTTAAACGTAAAACAAGGTGAAATCTTAGCACTCTTAGGAGAGAATGGTTCCGGTAAAACAACATTAATGAATATGCTTTCTGGTATATATCATCCAGACGAAGGTTCTATCTTTGTAAAAGGAGAGGAAGTTTTAATTAATTCTCCAACGGATGCAGTAAATTTAGGGATTGGAATGATACATCAACACTTTAAGTTAGTAGAAGTATTTACTGCTGCCCAGAATATTGTATTAGGTACAAAAGAGAAGTTAGTATCTTCGAAAGTAATGAAGGAAAAAATCAATGCAATCTGTAGTAAGTTTGGCTTAGAAGTTGATTCCGATAAGAAAGTCTATGATATGTCAGTAAGCGAAAAGCAGACAGTAGAAATCTTAAAGGTTTTATATAGAGGCGCTAGTATCCTTATCTTAGACGAGCCGACAGCGGTTCTTACTCCACAAGAGACGGAGAAACTTTTTGCAATCCTTCGAAAGATGAAGGAGCAGGGAAATTCTGTAATCATTATTACACACAAATTAAATGAAGTTCTTGAGATTAGCGACCGTGTTACGATCTTAAGAAAGGGACAAAGTATTGAGACTGTTGTAACAGCTGAATGTGATGTAAATTCTTTAACAGAGCTTATGGTTGGTAGAGCAGTTAATCTTGAGATTGAGCGTCCAGAAGTCCTAAAAAAGGAAGCAATACTAAAATGTGTAGACCTAACGATTGATTCTTCTGATGGTACAAGAGGGATTGAAGATATAAGTTTTGAGATTCGTACAGGTGAAATCTTAGGTATTGCTGGTGTAGCTGGTAGTGGTCAGAAAGAACTTTGCGAAGGTATTGCAGGCTTATTAAAGGTAAAAAAAGGTGCAATTTTATATAACAAAGAAAATATCGTAGGAAAGACTCCGCTTGAGATTATTAGTCTTGGCATTAGTATGAGTTTCGTACCGGAAGATCGACTTGGTATGGGATTGGTTGCTTCTATGGGTATGACAGATAACATGCTCCTTAAGAGTTATAAAAAGGGGAAAGGGCCTTTTGTTAGAAGAAAACCTGCTAAAAAATTAGCAAGTCAATTGGTGAAGAAGTTATCCATTGTAACACCAGGAATAGAAACACCTGTGCGTTTGATGTCTGGTGGTAATGTTCAGAAAGTATTACTAGGACGTGAAATAGAGTCTTGTCCGAATGTATTAATAACTGCATATCCAGTACGTGGACTTGATATTAACTCTTCCTATATGATATATAATTTACTCAATGAACAGAAGAAAAAGAATGTAGCAGTTATTTATGTAGGAGAAGATCTTGATGTTCTTTTAGAGCTTTGCGATAACATTATGGTTCTTTGCCATGGTAAGATTACGGGAATTGTTAACGCGAAAAAGACAACCAAGGAGGAGCTTGGTATCTTAATGACTGGAGGAAGTACGAAGGAGGTAGCTAGTTTTGAGTAAAAGCATAGGAAGAACAGGGAAAAATGAGCCATTGATTCGAACTATTAAGCGAGCAGAGTTACCTAAGAATCGAATTATTGCTTTAAGACTTGCAGCTCTTCTTTTGGCATTAATTGCTGGAGCTATCTTTATTTTATGTATTGGAAACAACCCATTTGCAGTTTATGGGACCATGGTAAAAGGAGCCTTTCGCTCCAAGTTAGCATTTCAAGGTACGGTAAAGATTATGATTCCTTTAATGATTACCGCTCTTGGTATTACTTTGGCGTTCCGTATGAAGTTCTGGAATATCGGTGCAGAAGGACAGATTATTATGGGTGCTGTTTTTGCCTCTTATTTTGCCCTATTCCATGGAGACTTGCCACATTGGTTACTGATTATTGTAATGATAATTGCCGGTATGATTGGCGGTGGTTTAACAGGATTATTACCAGCATATTTTAAGGCAAAGTATAATACGAATGAGACTTTATTTACATTGATGCTAAATTACATTGCGCTTAATTTTGTTGTATTTCTTAGAGAAGGACCATGGGCAGATCCTACCTCTCCTGGATACAAAAAGTTTGCACTATTTCCAGCAGAGGCACGGTTAGATAAAGTACTTGGTATCCATGCAGGTTGGATTATCGCAATTATCGTTCTGATCTTAGTATTTATATATACGAAGTTTACAAAACAATGTTATGAGGTTGATGTTGTTGGCGAAAGTAAGGCTACTGCTAGTTATGCTGGAATGAATGTGAAACGTATTATTTTACGTACGATGTTCCTTAGTGGTGCAATCTGTGGTTTGGTAGGTATGATTGAGGTTAGTGGTAATGCGGGTACTATGACAGAAGGTATCACAAGAGGTGTTGGTTTTACAGCCATTATCGTAGCTTGGCTTGCAAATCTAAAACCATTTTCTATTTTTGTAATTGCTTCTTTGTTTAGTATCATGGAGAAGGGAAGTAGTGTTGTAGAATCTACCTTTGGTGTTTCCGAGGCGTGCGCGGATGTTCTACAAGGAATTATTCTTTTCTTTGTCATCGGTTGTGAATTCTTTATACGATATAAATTTGCAGTAAGAAAAAAAGGAGGTAAGGCATAATGGATTTTGGTATGATCATCGCTTTTATAGCAGCCTCCATAACCTCTGGTACTCCAATTCTTTTTGGTACCCTAGGGGAAATTGTTACAGAGAAAGTCGGACACTTAAACTTAGGTGTAGAGGGTATGATGGCAATCGGAGCATTTGCTGGTTTTATGGCGGGCTATACGACAGATAGTTTTGTAATTGCTATTGTTGCAGCATTTGCGGCAGGAGCATTAGCAGCTCTAATCTATGGTATCTTAACGATTACCTTTATGGCGAATCAAAATGTTACTGGTTTGACATTAACAATCTTTGGTGTAGGTCTAGCCAACTTTTGCGGACATTTTGCAAGAAAAAGTTTGGGCGTGGATTCTTTAAAATTACCAGAAAATATAACTGCAAACATGAGAGCAATTCACATACCTGGTCTTAGTGATATCCCTGTGATTGGCCCGTTATTATTTTCTTATAATCCCTTTGTATACCTCGGAATTATTATCGCTATTCTTCTTGCATTCTATTTTAATCGTACAAAACGTGGACTAAATGTAAGAGCGATAGGTGAAAATCCTGCTGCTGCAGATGCTGCAGGAATTAAGGTAACAAAGTGGAAGTACATTAATGTATGTCTTGGTGGTGGTATTTGTGGAATTGGTGGAGCATTTACTGTTATGATCATTAATAAAGGTGTATGGATTAGTGACTGTGTCAACGGTCTTGGCTGGATTTCTGTAGCTCTTGTTATTTTTGCTTCTTGGAGCCCGACCAAAGCAATCTTTGGTTCCTTTATTTTTGGTGCTCTTCGTCAGTTAAAGTACTATGTTCCAAGTTCAATAGGAATTCCAGGGGCAATTTATGATATGCTTCCATATATTATTACAACCATAGTTTTGATTATGGCTTCGGTAAGAAATTCGAAAAAGAATGCTCAACCAGCTTCTTGTGGTGTGAATTACTTCCGTGAAGAGCGTTAGTGGTATTGTCAATTTATTGTTAGAACGTAATAAAATTACTAGAAATTGGATCGAAGGTGTTAGTGAGAAGAAATTACTTCTTACTAGCACTTTTTATTGGCTATAGGACAGGATGCTATCAGAGAATAGGGGGGGCTTTATTTATTCGATTAATCTGCAATGTGAAATTGACAGAAAAGAGAAAATAAGATAAGATGAAAGCGTTTTATGTTGCTTAGAGTCTCTCGTATATCTTTGTTTCACATAGATTATTTTATGAGTTGACTTCATGTTAAGGATAAAAATTCATAGAAAGATATAGTCTTCCTATGAATTATACTAGAATGGAAAGGTTACTTAAAGTTAATATGGATATAAAAATTATAGCACTGGATTTGGATGGGACATTAACAAATAGTGAGAAAAGGATATCTGCACGTACCAAAGAAACCTTACAAAGAGCGATGGAAGATGGAGTTACAGTAGTACTTGCTTCTGGAAGACCTTTAGTAGGGATTAAGCCATTGGCAAAAGAATTGGAACTTTCAAAATATAATGGATTTATTCTTGCCTACAATGGCGGACAAATCATTGATTGCCATACAGGAAAAGAAGTATATCAAAAAGTACTAAATGCCGAGAGAATATCATCTATCTATGAGGTGGCAAGAAAATTTGGTGTAGCAATGCTTACTTATGATGGTGAGGATATTATAACAGAGAACGATACAGACCCATATGTATTACGAGAATGTTTTATTAATAGGGTAAAGGTGCGTAAAATTGATGATCTTGTTAGTCACGTAACTTATCCGGTACCGAAATGTCTTGTGGTTGGAGAACATGAAAAACTCCTTCCTGTAAGAGATTATTTAAAAGAGAATTATGGAGATGAACTTAGTGTCTATTTTTCAGAACCATTCTTCCTTGAAATCATGCCGCTAGGTGTTGAAAAATCTTCATCGTTAGAACTGTTGTTAAAGCGCCTACAGTTAAGTAGAGAAGAATTAATGGCATGTGGTGATGGGCTGAATGATATCACGATGCTACAATACGCGGGTCTTTCCGTAGCTATGGGAAATGCATGCAAAGAAGCAAAAGAAGTAGCAAAATATATTACTGCATCCAATGACGAAGACGGGGTTGCCAAAGCGGTGGATCGATTTGTTTTAAGTAAGGTAAAGAGAGTTGGTTAATTATAACTGCTAGAATAATCATCTAATAAGCAAAAACAGTTTAAATCATGATTTTTTCCATATAAGGGTGAGAAAATTACATTCGGTTTTTCTATAATATATGCTACTCTAAGGGTATTAGAGTAGACAGAGGATTTTAGGTTAAATTCAAAAGGAGAAAGAAGAATGAAACAGATTTTATTTTCACAAGCACCAGTGATGTTACATGGAGGAGATTATAATCCAGAACAATGGTTAGACAGGCCGGATATTCTGGAGGAAGACATTCGGTTAATGAAAGAGGCGGGAATGAATACTGCAACATTAGGAGTATTTGCATGGTCTGTATATGAACCAGTTCCCGGGGAATATCATTTTGAATGGCTATTAGATATTATTGATAAATTATATGAAGCTGGTATCTATACAGTGTTAGGAACACCAACAGGGGCAAGACCAGCATGGTTATCAAAACAGTATCCTGAGGTATTACGTGTTTCTAGGGATAATAGAAGGAATCATCATGGTTTAAGACACAATCATTGTATGTCTTCCATTGCTTTTCGAAAGAAGGCCTCTGAGTTAATTACTAGATTGGCTAATAAAGTAAAAGACCATCCAGGTATTATTTTATGGCATATTTCCAATGAGCTTGGTGGTGAGTGTTATTGTGAAAGTTGCCAGAAGAGGTTTATTGAATGGTTAAAAAATAAATATAACAATGACATAGAAAAATTAAATCATGAATGGTGGACAACTTTCTGGAGTCATCGATTTTCGAATTTTGAGGAGATTGAACCTCCATTTTCCAATGGAGAAACAACCATCCATGGTTTAACCTTAGATTGGAAGAGATTCAACACATGGAATATGACGGATTATTTGAAGTCGGAGATCTCTATTGTGAAGGCAATTACACCCAATATTCCAGTTACAACAAATTTTATGCGTTTATATCCAACACTTGATTATGAGGTTATGGCAAAAGAACTTGATATCATTTCTTGGGATAGCTATCCTGCATGGAATAATGACTATGAAGAATTCTCTGTGACAGCAGCAGATTCCTCTTTTGATCATGCCATGATGCGTTCCTTTATACCTGGAAAGCCTTTTATGTTAATGGAAAGCGTTCCAAGCTTAGTTAACTGGCATCCGTATAATAAATTAAAACGGCCAGGAGTACATAGAATTACTTCTCTTCAAATCATTGCTTGTGGTTCAGATACGGTACAGTACTTTCAGTGGAGAAAAGGAAGGGGATCCTTTGAACAATATCATGGAGCAGTAATTGATCATCTGGGTCGTAGTGACACTAGGGTATTTGGAGAAGTAAAGGAAGTTGGAGAATTGCTTGCAAAACTAACTCCAATCTGTGGAAGCAGAGTAGATGCGAAGGCAGCAATCTTATTTGATTGGAATAATCGTTGGGCAATACAGGATATGGCAGGTCTTTCGAAAGATAAGAAGTATGAGGAAACATGCAGAGAACAATATCGGACACTTCAAGAGATTGGAATAGAAGCAGATGTTATAACACCAAGTGTAGATTTCGATCAATATGAGCTCATAGTAGCACCGATGTTATATCTATTAAGAGAGGGTCTTGCGGATAAGTTAAAAGAATATGTCAGCAAGGGTGGAACTTTGATTGCTACTTATCTTACTGGATATGTGAATGAAAATACACTATGCTATCTTGGAGGATTTCCAGGGGATGGACTTATGGATCTATTTGGCTTATATTCAGAAGAAATTGATACATTATATCCAACGGATAGTAACGAGGTTTGTTTCACTGATGCAAAGTTAACAGGAACCTATAAAATACGAGATTTCTGTGAAATACTAAAGGTATCGGATGCAAAAGTATTAGGAATATATAGTAAAGATTTTTATTCTGGAACACCAGTAGTGACTGAGAAAGTATTTGGGCATGGTAGTGCTTATTATATTGGTGCGCGTATTGAAGCAGAGGGTATGAAACAAATTTATCATAAGGTATTAGAGGAAAAAGGAATTCAAAATAGAGTTCTCCCGAAAGGAATAGAGCATCATAGTAGAATTCATGGTAATGAGAGATATGATTTTTATCTTAACATGTCGGAGAAAGAGATTAAGTTTCCAATCGAGAAAGCAAGCAATGATTTATTATCTGGTAAAAGATTTGAAGGTGAGATTTGTCTTGAAGCCTATCAAGGGGTTGTACTTCATTCGGGAGAGTAGATTTCTTAAGATAGTTGTAATGCTTTCTTGAAATAGTTCATATAAATTGAAACAAACCTTTAAAAAAATAGTTTATAAAAAAGCTTATTTAAAAAGTTTATAAAAAAGCTCATTTAAAAGTTCATTAAAAAATTTATTAAAAAGCACCTTGATTAAAAGCAATTATCAAGGTGCATTTTTAATGTCATATTTGCAGCGTGTTGCTATACTAGATTATAATTCCTTAGTTTCAATTTTAATGCAATAAGCATGATCACAAGGTTTTACTTCTGGTAGATATACTGTTAACTCAGAATCGGTCTGTATGTAATTAAGCTTTCCTTCTAATCCAAGTAAGGAAACTGATTTGATGTCCTTAAGGACAGAGCCGGTTTTAAAGCTCTTTATGTGTAAGATAGAGTTATCTGGCCAACCTAGTGCAATGGCATAAACGGTATTTCCTTTTGAAGTAAAACGAAAATCTTTTTCAGAAAATTCAGTTAATCGAATATCTGCTGCAAGACCGTCTTTTAGTTGTTCCTTTATTTTTGTGATATCGTAGTTTTCGTCTTTTACACTTGCAGGTCCTTCTGAAGCAATTGCATATGGTCTTGTCTCATAGATGGCATCACCATTCATTTTTAGCCAATCACCAATTTCATAAAGGATTGCTTTCGCTTCCTCAGGAAAACTACCATCCGCGTTAGGGCCAACGTTTAATAATAGGTTACCGTTTTTAGCTACAACGTCACACAGTTGGTGGATTATTTTTTTAGCAGGCTTATATTTTGGATTTTGTACTATGCACCAGGTTATATTATCCTCTAGACGATCATCTGTCTGCCATGGGAATGGTTTTGATTCAGAAAAACGACCACATTCAATATCAAGAACGCCGATATCGGACGGAAAATCCTCCTGTTTATAGGTGATGATACCATTCTTATGATTTGTCTGATTATAATAATAGTCAGCCATTTCGTGGCGATAGGTTTCTCCAATAATATTAGTACGGCTATCAAAGTAAAGAGCATCTGGCTGATAGTTATCAATTACTTCCTTTACCTTGTCACACCAATTCCTATTGAAGCTATCGTCTGGTAGACGGTAAGGAGCATATCGATTGGTTTCAAGTGGAAGTGATGGTCCATAAAATATTTCATTTTCAGGATTGTATACATCAGCATCGGCATCGGTGGACATAAACCAACCCCATAACCATTGATGGTGGAAGGTTGCAAGATAACGGATACCTCTCTCGCGAAAAGCAACAGCACATTCACCCACAATATCACGCTTTGGACCCATTGCAACACTGTTCACTGGGTTTACTTTACTATTCCACAATGAAAAATTATCTGCGTGTTCGCTCACTGGTCCGGCATAGCGTGCTCCAGATCGGACTACTAAATCAGCCCATTCCTCTGGATCAAATTTTTCTCCACGGAACATAGGAATAAAGTCTTTGTATCCAAATTCTTTTAATTTTCCATAAGTAGCTTCATGGTGCTTATTTTGAGAGAGACCTTTGGCATACATATTTCTTGAATACCATTCGTTTTCATAAGCAGGGACACAATAAGGTCCCCAATGAAAGAATAGACCAAATTTCGCATCGCGGAACCAATCCGGTGCATTTTGTTGTACGGATTTCCAATCAACTTCCTTCTTAATTTCACTCATCTTAATTACCTCATTTCTTTAGCGATCATGTGTTTAGTTAACTTTAGCAATCATGTGTTTAGTAAAACTTTAGTAATTAGTGTTTTTCGTAGGGAACTGGTAGCTGATAAAAGGATACAACTGGCAAGTAAGTAACCTCATCAACAGGTGGGACAGTGGTTGGATTTGATTCCCATGCAAAAGATAATTTTGCATTCTTTGTAAGAACCTTAGAAAATGTAAAGCAAAGCTCATTACCAACTTCCTTATTAGCGAATAGTTGAGTAATTGGAACTTCACCATCCTCATCCTCTAATAAGAAACCACTCTTTCTTGGGTCATCATTTACCACTAATAAACTGCGTATTACGTTAGATAGTTTGATACTTATTATGGAATTGGTTCTTGTAATTGAGGTAACAAATGGAGGCTCAAATTTACTAGTACCGTATAAGTATCCGGCGCATTGTTTTGCTAGCTTTTCACCAATCAATAGGCTAGAATGTGCACTATTATGGATACCATCACTTAAAGAGCAGTTAATTGTAGTAAGCAAGGAAACTTTTTTAATAGTTTCTGCTGCAATTCGTTGTGACTCCCGAATAATACCCCAATAGTGATCATTAGAACCAGGTATTTCGCGATTTAGCTGTAATGTAAAAAAAGGTACTTCATAGGAAAGATCTGCTCTAAGAGACTGTACAAAATATTGAAAGGAATCTAAATAATTTGTTGCATTTTCTTTACTAGCATCAGAACAACCTTGATACCATAAGATGCCTGCCACGTTACCTCCACATTCGTTTATCCGAGTTAGTAGATTATAATAAAGAGACCCATCTTTGCGGGTATCCCACATATTAATTGGCTGGCCACCTTTGGCTGTCTGAATTAAGCCGACGGGATAATGTGAGTAGCGATGAAAGGTTTTTCCAAAGGACAGATAAGGAGAAACACCGGATACACCCATTTCAGCGTTTGGCTCGTCTGAGGAATAGGTAGATTCATTCATTGGATGGCATGCAAGATCCCATTGATGTCTATTTCTATATAAATGTACATTGATATCAGGGAGGTCTTGCGCAGAATCCCTGCCATATCCAGAAGAATTACTCTGACCAGCGATTACGAATAAATCACCAACACCTATATGAAGGCGAACATCACCGCGGAAAATCCAACCAAAATCTTTTTTTATACTCTTTGTGTCAAGGCCTGTTTCAACGCGGTATAGACCACCTGCCGGAAGTGTTAAGTCAAAGCTCCATGTGCCGTGATACGTATCAACCTCTTCTTTCTTTGTACGTGTCCATGGAACTATCTGTTCATTGTCTGATTCGCTCATGACACGAATCATTGGAAATGCTTCCTTTGTACCAAAATCAATCGCTGCAGTAGGTACATTCCATATACCTTCAAAATGTACCGTTGCAAATCCATTTGTATGTTGAATAATCTGCCAGTCGCTAAGTCCTTTTTGTATAAAAACTCCATGCATATGTAAAGCCTCGATTCTAGCGCTATTGTAACGCAATATGTTTTTTAGTTCATTTGTTTTGTCTTTTTAGATATTCAGAAAGTCCATTTTTATAATAACCATCAATAATCTCATTCCACATAGTAAGTGGGTCTTCTTTCCCAATAATGACACGGATAAAGTCATTGAATGCAGTATCCTTATTAAAAACATCGGAATATTCTTTTTCTAATAAAATAAATTCATAAGGTCTATCGACAGTTATCGTATTTTCCATATTCCAATATAAACTATTGTGAGATAGTGTAGTGCAATCTTTCCCGTAACGAAGTGTATTCATCTCATTAAGTTCAAAGTCAGTCCAATCACCTCCCCAAGATGCTAAGCTAGTAAACAAAAGGAGTGAAGGATATTTATTTTCTAAGGTTTTTAATAGATTAGAATCCTTCGTATCTACTAAACAATGATAGGTCCCTTCCTCATCAATTGTATAATCAATTCCTTCTAGACCATAGCGAATCAAACGTCTTCCTTCCTCTGATAATAAATATTCGAATAAGGATAGTATCCGTTCCATCTTCTCATCATCAACTGAGGAGGATATCAATGATTCTGACCAAAAGGGATTACTAGAGTTGCTATAGCGTATGCCATCTTCTGCAGGAAATATTGGAAGAACGGTTACACATTCCTCAAAGGGCTTATCCTGATAAAGGTTCCATAAGGTTTCTAATTCCACCAAGGCTCCAGGGGAAGATTTATATTCCAAAGCCCCAAGATATCCTCTTGCAAAGTCAGTTGTTACATCTGTGGAGTTTTTCGTATAAAAGTCTGGGTCTAGACCGCCACGTTCGTACATTGTGCGGTAAGCCACTACAACTTTTTTAAAGTCATCTGTTAGGTAGGAAGGAAGATAGCCATTCTTAGTTTGAATCCAGTTAAACACATTACATTCTGGTGCAATGCCAAGCATCACCCATTTCCCGAGCGCTGTAAAGCTATTAACATTATACCCAATGGTATCATTGATGTGATTACCATCTGGATCATCTTTAGCAAAGGCACATATCATATCAATGAATTCATCCAAAGACTCAGGGTTTGACAACCCGAGTGCTTGCATCCAGTCCTTACGAACAAGCATTGCTGCATCGGTAGAGCTTAGCATTTCTTCCTCAAAGGATACGCGAGGGATAACGTAGTGTTTGCCATCTAAATAACGTATGTAATCATATTTATTCATCACTTCATTCAGATTTTCATAAGCACTTAAATCGTTTGGAAGGGAACGAACAGCCCCTGATGAGATCAGGCTTTTTAAACTAGAAGTAGAACTGGTATTGGATGAGGAAACGGTAAGACTTGCAAATATGTCTGGCAAGCTTTTGGTTGCACTTAAAATCTGGTACTGCTCTAAATAATTATTCCAACTAACGGCGATAGGTTTGATAACAATATTAAACTTTTTTTCAATGTATTTTAAAATATCATCTTTTTCGGGCGCATTCACTAAATCTTGTATGTTCCAAAAACTTATGCTAATGGTTAGTTGTTTGCTAAATTCAGGTTCCACGAAGATATCATCAGTATTTTTTTTATCAGTTAAAAATTGCAGATCGATTAAGCTACAAAAAGTAAAAACAAAGAGGATAATAAATATGATGGATAGTTTAAGCTTCATAGTGTCCCTTTCTCATAATGCGAATTGTTGGATGATATAATTGTTAAACTGTATTTTCACTACCTAAACTACGATATGCAGTAGGGGTAATGCCAGTAGCTTTTTTAAAGACTTTAGCGAAGTAAAAATAATCGCGATATCCAACAGAAATAGCAATATTAGAGACTGGAAGGTCCGTTGTTTTTAAGAACTTAACAGCTTTATCTATTCTTAGCTTTGTTAAATAGGTACAAAAGTTGACTCCGAGCTCTTGTGAGAATAGTTGGCTTGCATAGTTTTGATTTATATTACATAGCTCTGACAAATCTTGTATGGAGACATTTTCGTTATAATGTTCGTGTATATAATCAAGCATAACCTGAACCATTTTGTTTTTCACAACAATAGTTTCAGTAGTAGAATCAATATCATCAGCCCCATTCATCTCTTTCATCAGCTCTAACTTTGATGTCATACGGTTAGTAAGGATATGAAAAGCTTTTTCCATTGCATCATATAGTTCGCTTTTGGAAAATGGCTTTAAACAATACCCAATTGCATTATAAAGGAGGGCTTTTTGAGCATATGCAAATTCAGCATATCCACTGATTATAATGAAGAGTGATTGGGAAGATACCTCCCTTGCTGCCTGTAGCATATCAAGCCCACCCATACCAGCCATACACACATCTGTAAAAACCAAATCTGGTTTTAATTCTGTTATTAACTCTAGACCACTTATTCCATCATAAGCTTCGCCAATAATATCAAAGTATTCCTGACCTTTGATGGTTGCTAATAAACTTCGTATTACCCATTTTTCATCATCAATAATAACTGCACGAAACATTACAAACACCTTCCTTTACTTCACCTGTTCTATATACTAGCATCTGTTGCTAAGGTATATGGAATGCAAATCTGTATATTAGTGCCGACATTTTCTTCTGAATCTATATTTAAGTGATATGGATTTCCATAATATAGATATATTCTTGCGTTAACATTCTTTAATCCGATACTACCATGAGAACCTAGTAGAGTTGAATTTACATTTTCAGCGGTGATATTATTGGTATCCATTACAGAATAGCGTAGTTTCTCTAATTTTTCTGTTGTCATACCGATGCCAGTATCATAAATCCATAAAATCAATGTATTATCTTTGGGATTGCGTAGCCCTCCAATCTGAAGATTCCCTTTCTTTAGTGATTTTTCAAGACCATGTATTACTGCGTTTTCAACAAGAGGTTGAATAACCATCTTTGGTATTTGAGCTTTTAGTGCTTCCTCCGTAAATTTATATTCTACGGTAAAACGATTATCAAAACGAATTGTCTGTATCATGACATATGACTTTGTAATCTCTAATTCTTCTTCTACCGATACCATTGCCTGACCTTTAATGCTATAACGAAAGATTTGAGACAAGGCACCAGTGACTTCGATAACCCCATCCGTCTCTCCGATAGAGGACATACCGCAAATCATTGTGAGTGTATTGTAAAGAAAATGTGGATTAATTTGACTACGTAAGTAAGCAATACTTGTATTTCGATTGATGATCTCTAGTTCATGCATTTTCGTATATGTATTAAAAATCGTATGGTTTAGGGTATTGATTTCATCTAACACACCATTAAATTCTGTAGCTATGGAATGTATCTCTTTGCAATATACCATATTCTTATCAATGGTAATTCTTTCTGCTAAGGCACGTCGTTTTCCAGAACGAATCTTCTGCATCAAACAAGTAATTGATTTTATTGAGGTAAGTATAGGGTGAAAAATCAACAAAAGCACAAGTGCCATGATGCAGAAAGCTAGTATAAAAAATCCAACTTGGCGAATCGCAATCTGGTTAATTCCTTGTGTATATTCACTTGTATTGGTCAGGGTATAGAGGTATGCATCTGCACTTTTTATGTAATCAGCTTTACAGTTAAAATGTACTCCTTGGTAGGTAATGGAGAATTCTTTATTGGCATTGCTAGTGGTTGATAAAGCACGAAACATAGTTTCATCGCCACTTAATAATTGATTATCTTTGGTAACTAGGAGATATTCTGTGATTATACCATCTGCTTTTGCTGTTAAGTTCGTTATGATAGATTCCGGGTTGATTGCAAGATAGAGAATGCCTATCTCTTCTAATGTAGTCAAATGATAGATTGGTATCGCTAATAAATGACAAATACAAGCCTTGTATCCAATGATGATATTGGAAGGTCCAAGGTGAATTGCCTTTTCTTTTTTCGTAGTTTTTAATTGTTTCGTCAATTCTATATAGGAAGAAATATTACCTGATATGTTTGCTGTATTTCCATCGTAACCAACAAGAGCAATATCAAGAACATTGTCATTTAACATCTGAAAATTATTTAATAAGCTAATCACGTTGATGTAGCTATTATACTTAGCCAAACTGTCTGTATTAGCATCAGATAGTAAGTATTGTTGTGTAACTTGATTATAAGCTACGCTAGAACCCAGATTTTCAATAGCATCATAGGTAGCTTCCACTGACTGGGAAGCTTGCTTTGATAACTGAGCTAATGTATCGGATAGTGTTTTTTGTTGTAGGGCAGAATAGGATTTTGTAGTAAATACAGTAATTAAAGTGATACAAAAGAATAAAAAACCAAGGGAACAGTATAGATATCCCTTTAATGATAAATTGTATGGAGAAATGTTTTGATTTTGTTTATTCATGATGTCTACCTATGTTCATTTCTTTTTTTATTTAATGAGGGGGGTGATTGTCTTGAAGTTCTAACTGTTGATAATATTTTACCTTGAACAGATATGTATTCCTATGGAATATTATAAGATAAATATGGAAAAAACACAAATAAACAAAGTTAATTCTGTGAAAGATGCATAAAACAACTGTTTTGTATCCATACAATATTTCGCATTAAAAAATTATAATAAAACTATGAAATGATTATAGTATGAAAGCGCAAATATATAGGAGGAATGATGAATGAAACATGTTAAAAATAACACGGTGCAGTTGCCAAAACAAGGGTTTACTAGAAAAGAAAGAATACAGCGATTTGGTAAACTTTTATGGAAGCAACGTTCTTTGGTTTTATTGGCATTGCCAGCTCTTATTTTAATTTTTATATTTCGATATCTTCCAATGTATGGAATTTTAATTGCTTTTAAAGATTATTCACCGAAACTTGGGATATGGGGTAGTCCCTTTGAAGAACAACTTCTAAAAAACTTTATTCGTTTTTTTAAAAATGCAAATAGTTTACCAATTCTTTGGAATACATTAAAAGTCGGTGTTGTTACATTACTATTTACATTTCCAGCACCTATTATATTTGCTTTATTATTAAATGAAGTAAAAAGAAAAGGGTTTAAACGAGTAGTACAGACTGTTTCATACATTCCACATTTTATCTCCATTGTTGTTATTTGTTCTATGCTAAATGGATTTGGATCATTAAACGGTATGTTTAATTCTATTCGTGAGATTTTTGGTTTAGCAGCAGTCAATATGAATGAAGGCGATAAGTACTTTCTTCTAATGTATGTAGGATCTGCGATTTGGCAGGGAATAGGATGGGGATCCATTATCTATCTGTCGGCATTATCTAATGTAGACACACAACTTTATGATGTTGCGAATATTGATGGAGCAAACAGGTGGCAAAAAGTAAAAAATATTGCATGGCCAACAATTCTACCAACAACGACAGTTATTCTGATTATGAACGTTGGTAATGTATTAAGTGCAGACTTTACGAAAATCTTGTTGATGCAAAATTCCACCAATGCAAGTAAGCTGGATGTTCTTTCAACTTTTATTTATAACCAGGGTATTAAAAATGGAAACTTTGAGTACTCTACTGCCATTAATTTATTCGTTTCTGTTATATGCTTCATTCTGGTATATGGTACGAATATGGTAACCCGCAAATTAAACCCAGAAAATAGTTTATGGTAGGAGGTGCTTTATGAAGAAAATGAAAAACAAGCAAACTACGTCTAATAAGATATATGTAGGAAGTCGAGCATTTGATGTTGCTTTGATTCTCTTTTTTATAGTGTTATCTATTATATTTTTATATCCATTTTTAAATGTAATTGCAGTATCGTTATCAAGTAATAAAATGATATCTTCTGGTACAGTTACTTGGTTTCCAAAGGAAATAAATTTTAGTGGTTTTAGATTACTTTTTGAAGAGGCAAATATTTTAAGAAGCTACTGGAATACAGTGGTAATAGCAATTGGAGCTACTATAGTGAATCTTATACTAACGTCAATGCTAGCTTATGTTATGATGTTACCGGAATTCGTATTAAGAAAACCTATTTCGATTTTTCTATTAATAACGATGTTTTTCTCTGGCGGAACTGTGCCCTCCTACCTTTTAATACAAAAATTAGGATTGATGAATAGCTGGTGGTCTCTAATTTTACCAGGTGCGGTATCAGCCTATAACGTTTTTGTATATAGAGCTTTTTATAAAGGAATATCAACAGAGATTCGAGAAGCGGCACGTATCGATGGTGCAGGTGAAGCTAGAATTTTAGCTACTATTTATGTCCCTATGTCCAAGGCGCTTTATGCCACGTTTGGATTATTTTCCTTGGTTGGTGTATGGAATAGTTATTATGATGCACTCCTCTACATCAAGGATGGTGCAAAACAACCAATCCAAATGATTCTTAGAAAAATCGTATTTACCTCCGCAATGACAGATATGCAAGGTGCTACAGAAATGCTGAATAATGGGGAGCTAAATGCACTGAATGTTCAATATGCCTGCATCATAGCAACGATTGGTCCAATTCTTTTAGTATATCCTTTTGTACAAAGATATTTTGTACAGGGAATTCAATTAGGTGCGGTAAAGGGTTAATGATGGAACATAGACCAATGAGGTCTTGTTTATAAATCTTTTTATTACATAGGTTAGAAGGGAGAAATCATATGAAAAAACGATTAGTAGCACTTGTACTTAGTACAGTACTTGTAGCAACCATGTTAGGTGGCTGTGGTTCGAAATCAAAAGATGCGAATAATACAACACCAACAAAAGCACCAACTAACAGTGACAAGACAGAAGGAAATGATAAGGCAGAGGGGAATGGTACTGGTACAAATACTTTAAATCTTCCTACCATTGATGGAGGAGTATTAAAACTAACCATTAGTATTGCGGACTTTAACCAGTCATCAGAAGGAACAGAGGTACATAAACTATGGGAACAGAAGATGGAAGAATATCTAGGAGTAGATCTTGATATAACCTGGCAGCGTACACCATATGCAGACTATAGGGCGAATGAGCTTGTAATTTTACAATCTGGAGATATTCCTGATGTAGCAACTTATACTCAAGGTTCTGCGATTAGCAAATTTGGACAAGATGATATTGTATTAAATATTGCTGACTATTCCCAGTACATAAAATACTATTGGGATTATGTAGAAGACACCAATGGTGGTAGTGCATATGCTAAAAATGAAGATGGAAGCATGTATTACTTTATGGATGGTTTCTATAATACCGATAATATCATGGGTGCTCAGTCCTTTACTGGATTTGCGTACCGTTTCGATATACTAAAAGAACATAATTTAGTGCCTGCTACGACTTTAGATGAATTCACTAAACTATGCGAAACATTAAAAGGTTTAATTGATACTGGTAAGATTGATGCAAAATATGTATTGATGAATAGTACAAAAGACTATGCATTTTACCGTGGATTTACTGGTATCTTCCACACTTGGGATACTCTTTACTGGAACGGAAATGAATGGAAATTTGGTCCCATCGAAGATAATTTCAGAGAAATGCTGGTATATATAGCGAATCTCTATAAGGCTGGCTATATTGATCCAGAGATGGGAACTGCTGATTTTAATGCTAGTGTTACAAAGGCAACTACAGGAGTAGGACTAGTTTGTCCGACTTTATGGGCAGGTAGTGCTGCAACATGGAATACCGCAGCTAACATAGATGGATTGGAATGGGGTCTTTCCTATCTTCCAACGAATGAAAAGTACGGAACTGCATGGAAATGGGGCTCCAGGCAGGATGGAAAATCATTAAATCAACAGATGGGTATATACATATCAGCAGATGTGAAGCATCCAGAATATGTGGTAGCTATGATTGATTATCAGTATTCCGACGAGATGGTAGAGTTAATGAACTGGGGGATTAAGGATACAACATACACAGTAGAGGATGGCTCTAATAAATTTGTAGACTCCATCATGTCATCTAGTAGTCCAGCTACAGAAGTTGCAAATTATGGAATTATGTCTTCTTCCGTTTGCCGTAGTGGTATTCCATTTACTCCACTGGATTTTAAAGCAATGACAGAAGTGTCTTCTATTCCTGAACCTTGGTGGAATGAAACAGATGGTTATTATGAAGGAAAGTATTGGATCGAATCAAGTAAAATTGGTGGTGAGGAATCTGTAGCTCCTGCGGATCGTCCTCCAGTTGTACTTTTAACAGCGGATGAATCATCAACAAAATCTCAGCTTTCAAGAGCTTGTGAAGGATATGCGAAAGAATATTCTTATAAGTTCATCACTGGTGAGTTGGATATCAATAATGATGATATTTGGAATCAATACATAAAAGATGTAAAGAGCCAATCTGAAATGGATTTTGATGAAGTTCTAGCAATGCTTCAAGAGAAAACAGTATTAAATAAGTAGAATGATTATAGAATAAAGAGTCTTCGTAAGGAGACCCTTTATTCTATTAAAATAATTAAAAGTTATATTATCGATAGGAGAAATTATGAAAATAATAAATTGTAGAACAGAGGCTAAAATTCAACCATTTGGGATTACAAACCGATCTCTAGTATTTACTTGGAATATAGAGACCAAAACAAAGAACTGGAAGCAGATCTCCTACCGTATATGTATTACTGAGGGAATGCAAAATTTGCAGGAAAATAACTACTGTTACGATTCTGGTAAGATTAATTCTGACCATATGAGTCATAGGGTAGATTTTAGGGATTGCTATAAATCTGATACTGAGTATTATTGGAAGGTTACAGTGTATAGTAATTGTCAGCAAAAAGAAATAACCGGAAAGGAAGAAAAATTTGTAACGGGAATTGACCAAGATGATTTTAAGGGAACCTGGATTGGTGAAATGAAAGATCAAGAAAATCACATATATCGTAGGAGTTTTATAAGTAATAAGAAGTTAAAAAGAGCAAGCCTTTTTGTTAGTGGACTTGGTCATTATGAATGTCTTATGAATGGAAAGAAGATTTCTGACCGTGTTCTTGAACCAGGTTGGACGGATTATAGAAAAACGACACTCTATTCCTCTTATGATGTAACAGAATCTATAAAAGAGGGAAGAAATGCAATTGGTCTGATACTTGGTGATGGAATGTATAACGTACCTGGAGGGCGTTATGTATATTTTGAAAGAAGTTACGGAAAAATGAAGTTCTGCCTTCAGTTAAATCTCTATTATGAGGATGGCAGTAAAGAAGAAATCGTGACGGATTCTCTGTGGCATATGGCGCCTAGTCCGATTCGATTTGCTTGTATTTACGGTGGAGAGGATTATGATGCTAGATTGGAATGTGAAAACTACAGTAATGCTGATTATATAGAAGATGAAACGTGGGAGTCGGTCCATGAAGTAATTGCTCCACAGGGAAAGATGACCTCTCAGAAAGCAGAACCTGTACGTGTAATGAAGATATACCGTCCAATCTCTGTGATTGAGACCTCAGAGGGAAAGTTTTTATATGACTTTGGAGTGAATTTTTCAGGATGGGTTCGTATCAAATTAAAAGCCAAAGAGTCCGATGCTGGATTGGTAGTTAGTATGACACCAGGTGAAATTTTAGGTGAAAACCAGGAACCTGATCAAAAGGTAACAGGTCGAGGATATCGTTGGAACTATACCCTAAACCATAAGGAAATCCAAGAGTATACTCCAAGATTTAGTTATACGGGTTTTCGATACCTTCAGGTTGAAGGAGCAGTGCCACAAGAGTATGCTGACACAAGGAAGGAAGATAAAATAGAACTACCAAAGATTCTAGAGATTGTTGGAGAATTTCTATATACAGATGTAGAACTAGCGGGAGAATTTCATTGCTCAAATGAGCTATTTAATAGCATACATACGATTGTTCTCCAAGCGATGAAAAGTAATATGAAAAGTGTTCTTACAGATTGCCCGCATCGTGAAAAGCTAGGATGGCTAGAACAATCTCACTTAATTGGACCAGGCCTTATGAATAACTTTAATTTAGAAAATCTTTATGAAAAGATCCAACAGGATATGTCTGATTCACAAAGAGAGAGTGGACTAGTCCCAGATATTAGCCCAGAATATGTAGTATTTGGATATCATGAGGGATTTGTTGATTCTCCGGAATGGGGAAGTGCAAGCATCATAAATCCATGGTATTTATATCTTCGTTACGGAAACGAAACAGTACTTAGAGATTATTATCCAGTGATGAAAAAATATCTTGATTATTTAACATCAAAAACACACCATCATATCCTTCGCCATGGACTTGGCGACTGGCTTGATATAGGACCAAACAAGCCACATTCACAAAACACACCAGTGTCAGTAATTGCTACCACAATCTACTATTATGATGTTGTCATTATGGAGCAAGTAGCAAAACTTCTTGGAGAAACAGAGGATGCAAAGGTGTACGCCAATCTTGCTAAGGAAATATATAAAGAATATAACCTTATGTTTTATGATGATCAGACGGGAAGGTATGCAACAGGAAGTCAGGCAGCACAAGCAATGAGTCTTGTTACGGGATTAGTACCAGAAAAAGAGAAAGAAAAGGTACTTGCTTACTTAGTCAAAGATATAAAAATAAGAGGATATGCAACAACCGCTGGTGATATAGGACATCCTTTTGTACTCGCAGCCCTTACGATGAATGGAAAATCGGACATCATTAACACCATGACAAATATTACGGATAAGCCAGGGTATGGTTATCAAGTAGTGAGTGGTGCTACAACGTTAACAGAAGAATGGGATGGTCCAGAGCCTGGGAATCCTCATGGTTCGCAGAATCATTTTATGCTTGGTAGTATTGAAGAATGGTTTTATAATGGATTAGCAGGCATTGGTAGTATTCGAATGGGTACTAGCTTAAGTGAAATTTATGTTTGTCCTCATTTTGCGAAGGATTGTGATGAGGTTAATGCCTGGATTACACATCCATATGGTAAGGTTTCTATTCACTGGATGAAGCGAGATGAAATGGCACTTGTGGAGTTAACGATACCACCGAATGCAACAGGAATATTTGTAAACGAAACGGATGGTGCAATTACTCGTTACGGGTCAGGCTATCATGAAATAGAACTTACAATTCCTGAAAAGAAAGAGTAAGGTAAACAAAGAGGATACAGGTAAACGAAGAGAATTAAGGTGAGAGAGAAAGATTAAAGTAATTAAAGAGGATACAGGTAAACCATAAAGATTAATTAAGAGGAAAAGGTAAACCATAAAGATTAATTAAGAGGAAAAGGTAAACCAAGAGGAGAAGAAGGATGATAAATAAAGAGGATTCGATGGTTGCTCCATATTTAACCCCATATAAATACGGAAAGCCTGTTTTGAGTGGATCTGGTGTAAAAGGAGCTTTTGATGAACAAGCAGTAGACATACCTTTTGTTTTTTATCACAATGCCCAGTTTTATATGTTGTATACTGGATATGATGGAAAAGGCTATCAGTCGGCACTTGCTGTAAGTGATGACCTCCTTCATTGGAAGCACAAAGGCGTCATTTTAGCTCGTGGCAGTGAAGAACGTTGGGATAAAGTTGGAGCTGCTGCAACTTGGATAATAAAAGAGAGCAATGAGTTTAAAGCGCTTCCAACTTTAAAGAAGGTAGATGGTAAGTATTGGTTAGTCTATCATTCTTATCCGGAGATTGGATATGAGGCAGGACCAGCAGAAATCGGTCTCGCATGGTGTGAAGATGAGGACCTTTTAACCTGGCACAGATTAGAGCAACCTGTATTCTCATGGAAAGATGGAGAAGAGTGGGAAGCTGGTGGACTATATAAAGCTTGTATCTTTAAAGAAAAGGATACTTGGTACTTATTTTATAATGCCAAAAACAAAGAGGAACGTTGGATCGAGCAGACAGGTATGGCAACCTCAAAAGATTTATTTCATTGGGAACGTTGTAAGCAAAATCCTGTATTACGAGTAGGAAATGACACATGGGATGGGCGCTTCTTATCTGATCCTTATATAGTAAAGCATGACAACCAATGGGTGAATTTCTATTTTGGTTATGATTATGGACATGCACAAGAAGGTCTTGCATTTTCAAAGGATTTAGTTAACTGGGAAAAGGTAAATGATCCGATCATAACAAGTGGTGCCATTGGTGAAATTGATGAAAGACATGCACATAAAGCTTCCATAGTTTATTATCAGGATACTTTATATCATTTTTATTGTTCCGTACGTCCTTATCGCTTCGGCGATAGTACAAAAGCATATGATGAATTTCGTTGTATTACAGTAGCTGCAAGCAAACCATTTGAGAATTGTTAACTCATTATAATAGGAGGGCAGGATGAAAAAGCTTGATAACTTATTAAATAATAAGGGTGGTAGCCATATCTTACCGTTTTTTTGGATGCATGGAGAAGACCATGAAATCCTTTCTGAAGAAATGGACAAAATATATCAGTGTGGTATAAGAGAAGTATGTCTGGAATCAAGACCCCATCCTGACTTTTGTGGTCCGAAATGGTGGTCAGACATAGATCTTATTATGAAGAAGGCAAAAGAGTATGGAATGCGTGTATGGGTACTTGATGATGATCGATTTCCAACAGGTCATGCCAATGGAGGCTATAAAGAGAAGCCCTCTTATGCAAAACACTATCTTGCAGAACGACATGTTGATATTATTGGACCTGTAAAAGACGGTGCAATTTTAGTGTCCCCTTTTTATAGTAGAGAAGATCGTTTACTTAAAATCTATGCTGTAAAAAAGCCAGATACAGAATCTTTGGCTGTGTCAGGTAAGGAAGAAGATATTATTGACTTAACAGATAGACTATTAGATGGATTCGTTCATTTTGACCTTCCTCGCGGTGCTTACCGATTGTTTGTTCTGTATATTACGCAGAAAAATGGTGGACGGCCAGATTATATAAACTTAATAGATTCAAAATCTGTTCGGGTCCTTATTGATGAAGTCTATGAAAAACATTATGAGAGATATGAGAGTGATTTTGGTAAAACATTTGCTGGATTTTTTTCGGATGAGCCCGAGTTAGGTAATGTACTGGGTTATAGTTTTAAAGAACAGTTAGGGAAGAGGGATGTTAAGCTACCATGGAGTAATGAATTAGAAGATCTGTTAACAAAAAAATGGGGAGACCAACTCTTTGAAAATTTAATAGCGCTTTGGTATGAGATGGGTGAACGTACGAAATTTGTTCGCGGTGTTTATATGGATGCTGTTACCTCTTTAGTAGAAAAATGTTTTGCAAGACAGATTGGAGAATGGTGTGAGGCACATAAGGTAGAATACATAGGTCATATTATTGAAGATGATAATGCTCATACAAAACTAGGATGTAGCATTGGTCACTATTTTAGAGCTCAAAGAGGGCAACATATGTCAGGGATTGATCTTGTGCATCATCAAATAGTACCAGGTTTTACAGGGAAAATTCATCAATGGATAGCTGGGGATAGTGATGGAGAGTTCTTTCACTATGGACTTGCTAAACTTGGTGCTTCACTAGCGCATTTAGACAAAAATAAGCAAGGAAGAGCGATGTGTGAGATTTTTGGAAATTACGGATGGGCAGAAGGTGTTTCGTTAATGAAGTGGTTAACGGATCACATGTTAGTACGTGGTATTAATAAATTTGTACCACATGCATTTTCTCCAAAGTTTCCAGATCGAGATTGTCCACCACATTTTTATGCTCGTGGGAATAATCCACAGTATAAACACTTTGCTGAACTTATGAAATATATGAATCGCATGTCTGAATTATTTTCAGATGGAACACCATGGATGGATGCTCTTGTGTTGTATCATGCAGAGGCTGAGTGGAGTGGTGGAAAAACACAACTCTTTCAAAAACCAGTACGTAATTTAATGCAGGAACAATTAGACTGTGATATCATTAGTACAGATATACTTTGGGAATATGGTCTGGACGATGGTTATGAGATAAAAAATCAGAAACTGATACTAAATGGGATAGAGTATGGATGCCTCATCCTACCATATTGTGAGTATATACCTGAGAAAGCTGCGCTCTCGGTAATTAAATTAGCAGCGAAAGGATTCATGGTATATATGTTAGATGCTCTTCCAAAAGCAGATACCAGTGGTCAAAAACTACCGAAAGGATTTATAGAATCAGTTAATATTGTGCCGCTCTATAAAATAGCTAAGACTATAAAGGAGCAGCAGGAGAGAGGGATAACACTCAGTCGTTCCTTTGATGACTTACGCCTTTATGTTTATCTTCAAGAGGATGGGATTGTTTTGATGGCTTTTAATGAAAGTCTTACTACCACAGTAAAAACAGAAATACTAGTTAAGGATTCTTCCTTACAGTCAGTTACATATTATGATGCCTTAAAGAATCATTCTGATAGTTATTTATTAGAAAACGGTACATTTTTTCTTTCTCTAAATCCGGGCGAAAGTCAAGTATTTTTACTTGAAAAAACAAAAGCTCAAAGAATAGTTCCTAAGTATAAAAAGAAGGAGATAAAGCTATCTGAACTTGAGGTGGCAGTAGCTACAACTTCGAGTTATCCTGATTTTACAGAAGAATTAACAATTCCATGGAAAGCAGAATTACCAAACATCAATGGTATTCATGGAATGACTGATTTCACCGGTATCATTCGATATCGTACTTCGTTTACTATAAAAAATATGCCAAAGGGGAAAGTGCTTCTAAGTCTTCCATCCTTTGGAGACACTGCACAAGTTTATATAAATGAAAAAAATGCTGGAGTTATGCTTCGCTCTCCCGGTAAGTTAGACATCACAGAATTCATAAAGCAAGGGGATAATTTGCTTAGTATTGAAATAACGAATACTCTAGTATGGTCAATACGAGATGGTGCCTCAACCCATTTGCAAGTCTACCCAACTGGACTAAGTGCTTGGCCGGTTTTTTATGTTGAGGTAGAGAAATAAATCGGTTATATAAAAATACTGTACCTAGATTCCTTGATAGTCAATCTCTACATATAGATAAGAGAAAGGGAAAAGAAGGGGCAGGAAAAGAAAGATTAGAATAAAGAACAATCAGAAAAAAGAAAAGAGTGGAGGAGTTTCATGTTAAAGAAAGCTGACAGGGTATATTTTGGAGGAGATTATAATCCTGATCAATGGGATGATGCAACAATTGATGAGGATATTAGATTATTTAAAGAAGCAGGCATTAATATGGTAACGCTACCGGTATTTTCATGGGCTAAGTTAGAGCCAAAAGAGGGAGAATACGATTTTGGATGGTTAGATAAGCTTCTTGATAAACTGTGGGAGAATGGGATTTATGTAAATCTTGCAACACCGACGACAGCCCAGCCAGCATGGCTTTCTACAAAATATCCAGAGGTGTTACCGGTAGATATTGCAGGGCGGAAACGTACCCATGGAATGCGAGTATTTTTCTGCGTTAATAGTGAAAAATATCGTGAGAGAGCAGCAGCTATCGCAGAAGCGATGGCAATACGCTATGGAAAACACCCATCACTAGCTGTTTGGCACGTAGCAAATGAATATGGTACATACTGCTATTGTCCTACCTGCGAAGCTAAGTTTCGTTTATGGTTAAAAGATCGTTATGGTTCTATTGAAGAATTAAATAATCGTTGGAATACTAGATTTTGGGGAAGAATTGTATATGATTTTGATGAAGTAAGGTTGCCATCAGAGCTAAATGATGACTATCGTTTTAACCCAGCGATTCAACTTGACTACATGAGATTTGTAACACATTCCACCGCGGAGTGTTTTGACAATGAATATAAAGTATTAAAGAAATATACACCAGACATACCAGTTTCTACAAATATGTCAGGATATATTAAAAAACTCGATCAGCATGAAATGTTGAAGCATATGGATGTTGCAGGGTGGGATAACTATCCAGGACCAAAGGATCCAGCTTATTTTGTTGCGATGAAACATGATATTGTACGTGGCTTAAAAAATGGAGATTCTTATATGATGACAGAGCAGTCTCCAAATCAACAAAATTGGCAACCATATAATAAGCTGAAACGTCCTGGTGAAGTTCGCAGACTTAGCTATCAGGCGATGGCTCATGGTTCTGATACCTGTATGTTTTTCCAGATGCGACAATCTATTGGAGGCCAGGAAAAGTTCCATGGAGCGATTATCTCCCATGCAGGGCATGAAAATACCCGAGTTTTTCGTGAATGCAGCCAGATTGGAAATGAACTAAAGTTGATGGGAGATAGCTTTATTCAAGGTAGAATAAAGTCAGAGGTAGCGATTCTTTTTGATTGGAATAATTGGTGGGCTCTTGAACTTTCTAGTGGTCCAAGTAAGGATATGAATTATTTAGATACCGTCTCTAAGTATTACCGTCCATTTTACGAAAAGAACATTCCTGTTGATATCATTAGTGTAGAACAACAATTAAACGATTATAAAATTGTGGTAGCACCAATGCTATATATGATAAAAGAAGGAGTAGCAGAGCGTATAGAACAGTTTGTTAAAGATGGTGGTACCTTTATTGCGACAACCATGAGTGGATTAACAGATGAAAATGATCGATGCGTCTTTGGTGAATATCCTGGAAAACTAAGAGATATCCTTGGTATATGGGTGGAAGAGGTAGATGCATTATTCCCAGAAGAACAAAACCATATGGAAATCGTAAGTGATCACAAGAAAGTATGGAAACAAAAAAGTTATTCCTGTAATTTTCTATGTGATGTGATACATACTCGTGGAGCAGAGACAGTTGCTGAGTACCAAGAGGATTATTATGCTGGAAGTGCGTGTGTCACAAAAAATAGCTACGGGGATGGCATTACATATTACATTGGAACTCAACCTGAGCACGCATTTTTAGAAGAACTTGTGGAAAAAATCTGTGAGAATTCAACCGTAAAACCTAGATTAATTGCTACACCAGGGGTGGAGGTAACGAATCGTGTTTCGAAGAAGGCAAGTGTCATCTTTGCTGTGAATCATAACCCAGAAGAGGCTTGGGTTGATTTTGGTGATGAAACAGGTGTTGACTTTATTACCAACAAACCAATAAGCGGAAAGGTAAAGATTGCAGGAGGCGACGTTATTGTTGCTAAAATGAATCAGTAATAGATAAGATAAAGTTGCCAGTAAATCAAAGAAAGGTAATATTGGAGTAAATCTGGTAAAGAATATTGGAGTAAATCCAGTAAAGAATATTGGAGTAAATCTGATAAAGAATATTGGAGTAAATCTGATAAAGTATATTGGAGTAAATCTGGTAAAGAATATCGGAGTAAATCCAGTAAAGAATATTAAAGTATCAGAGAAAAGTACATTGGTGTACTTAAGAAAAATAATATTAGAATTAATCAAGGTAAGTAATAAAATAAAAAATAGCCACCATATCACTACATAAATTTACGTAGATATGGTGGCTATTTTATATAACATGGAAGCTTGAATTTTTTGTTTATAACAATTGAACACTTAATGATTTTTTGGTTTATAACATAAAGAGCGCTCAATGTTTTTTTGTTTCAGTCAAGAAAGCACTTAATGATTTTTAGTTTACATGAAGAGAGTACTTAATAATTAATCAATTAATTAATTATTTAATTTACATCAAGAGATCACTTACTAATTAACTTGTTTAAGTTTTAATATATTTCTAGCTTCGGTAACGGTAGCTGGAGCATACCCCATGCTTTCGATAAGTGAAACCAGCCTTTTTATTAACTGATGATTATAAACTGCTTTTTCAGTTTCTGAGATATAATTACTGTCTTCAAATCCAATGCGGACAACAGAGGCTCCCATAGCAATAGCAGCAGAGAGAAAATCCCAGTTATCACGTCCATAATGGGTAACTCCCCATAACATATTCTGTGGAACCATAGAACGAAATGCAATCAGACTATCGATGTTTGGTTGCATACCTCCTTTGTGCCCGAAAACAAGATTTAATAAAATTGGATCTTTAAACGGGTGCGATTTTGCAGTAAGCTGTATGTTATTTATCATACCAATATCAAATACTTCTATTTCAGGTAGGATATTTTTTTCATAAACCATATCTGCACAATATGCGATATCATCAAAGGTGTTAATGTAGATGGAATCACCAAGATTGGTAGTTCCACCATTTAAAGAAGCTGTTTCCACCTTATCGTAATTGAGTGGATAACAACGTTCCTCTATTGTCATATTAGACACGCCACCTGTTGAGGCCTGTACGATAACATCGGTTTCGTTTCGTATTTTATCAAAGCACTCTGTGAAAAAAGTGATATCTGGGGTTAAAGTACCATCTGGACGGCGGCAATGAAGGTGACACATGGAGGCACCTAACTCTACACTTTTTTTCACATCATCAACCAAAGTTGCCAGATCAATTGAAGTACCAGCAGCAACTGGAGCTAGTGAAATAATTATTTTCTTCATATATTTCCTTTCTGTTCTTGTTTCCTATTGAACACCATGCTTATCCTTTAACAGTACGTGTATCCTTGGACGGTACAATAATTCTAGAGCACTATGCTTATTCTAGAACAACATGTTTAGTCATGAGCACTATGCTTATTCTAGAACAGCATGTTTAGTCATGAACACTATGCTTATCCTTGGACACCACACTTATTCTAGAACACCACGCTTATCCTATAACATTATGTTTATCATAGGACACTACATACCTTTATTTACTCAGACAATGTTAAAAATTCAAAGGTATAATCACCAGAGCCAATTGTTGTTTTTAAACAGTTGGAATCCTTAAGGAAGGAAATATTATTAGGAGCGTTAAGAATCTCTTGTGCTCCATCAAGACACACAGTTGCTGTAGTATTTGCTGGCACAGTGACGCTTAGAGTCACCTTATTTCTATCCTTAATATAAGTGCAAGATACTTTACCATAAACACTTAGATAAGAAGCATCCACCTTAGTTAGATTACCACCGTAATGAGGATACAAAATCATATGTTTTCCACCAGGTGCAGATTCATCGAATTCAATTCCTGCAACAACGCGGAATAGCCACTCACCAATTGCTCCATAAGCATAATGATTGAAGGAGTTCATATCAGGGCTCCACATAGTACCATCTGGTTTTAATCCATCCCAGTGCTCCCAAATTGTAGTTGCCCCCATTTTTACTTGGTAGAGCCATGATGGGAAATCATCTTTTAGTAATAACTCATAGGCTTCCTTGGTATGTCCATTCTGGCTTAGAGCATGACAAAAATATGGAGTACCAATAAATCCAGTTACAAGATGCCCATTGTTTTCTTTAAGGAGTTTTAAAAGGGAATCCGTAACTTGTTTTTTATACTTTGATGGTACCAAATCAAAATAAAGTGCAACAATATGAGCTGTCTGTGTATTTACAGTTAGGTTACCTTCTTCGGTAAAGAAAGTTTTCTCAAAGGTTGTAACGATTTCTTTATAAAGATTACTATACTCTTCATAATCAGTAGTAAAACCTAATATTTTAGCTGTTTTTGCAAATAGAAGAGTACTATAGGCATAAAAAGCAGTACAAGTAAAGTCAGTTGGAGTTGCCCCAAAATAACTACCTTCTTCGGCATCTAGTGCAACCCAATCTCCGAACTGGAGACGATAAGTCCATATTCCATCCTTAGAATGATTTCTCATGAAATTAATCCATGCTTTCATACTGTCATACTGCTCGCTTAAAATTCTTGTATCTCCATACATCAAGTAAAGTGTATAAGGATTAATGACTGCAACGTCACCCCAGGCAGCAGCGGAATGGGTACCATTACTTACAAGCCAGTCATCGGTATCTACCCCTGTAATAATGTCTGGAACGACATGAGGAACGCCGCCATCTGGTGTCTGATCTGCAGCAACATCTTTTAACCACTTAGAGAAAAATGTATAGGTATTCATTAGATAGCAAGCGGTACGACAGAAAATCTGAGCATCTCCTGTCCAACCCATTCTTTCATCTCTTTGTGGACAATCGGATGGAATGTCAACAAAGTTACCACGTAAACTCCATAAAATATTTTCATAAAGACGATTAATATCTTGATTTGAGGTAGTAAAATATCCAGTTTGCTCCATATCGGAATAAAGAGCGTAGGCAGTAAAATTACTTAAATCTGGCTTTTGACCAGGAAATGATGATACTTTAGCATAACGAAATCCTTGGAATGTAAAATAAGGATGGTACGTAACCAATTCGTCATTAGCACAGTGATAGGTTAAGGATTGTTTTGCTGTTCTTAAATTATCGAAATAACAATTTCCTTCGGAATCAAGAGTTTCAAAGCACTCTAATTTTAAAACCTCGCCCGGTATAGATTGGAATGTGGTTTCAATATAACCAGAAAGGTTTTGGCCAAAATCAAGTACTGTATCACCAGCTGGAGTTGTAAACAATCGTTTGGCTGGAAGCTTTATCTTTCGTGTTACCTTCCCTCCTGGTTGTGCTATTAAAACAGAATAGTCTGTTGGAACTAAGGAAACAGGAGTAGCATGAATGGCTTTAAAGTCCGGCATAGAAAATCCGTTCTGCTCTAAAGATGCATCATATATTTCACCATCATAAATTTCAGAAAAGCTCACAGGACCATGTGTAGTAACACAGGTTTCATCTGTACCAATCCACTCACAAGTGCCATCTTCATATCGTATAATGAGCTGTGCAAAGAATGCAGTCCTTTCTCCATAATTATTTCTTCTTAAGAGAAATCCCATCTTTCCTTTATACCAACCTGCACCAACAAAAGCAGCGAAAGCATTGTCTCCTTGCATCAACAAATCGGTAACATCATGAGTTTGATAGAGCAGTCGATTATGATAGGAAGTCCATCCTGGAGCTAATTCATCTGTTCCAACTTTATGCCCATTCATATAAAAATGGTATAAACCTTGGGCTGTTGTAAAAGCAAAAGCTTCTTTAATTTTTTTATGTACATGAAAAGTTTTTCTAATAATTGTACTTCCTGAATCGTCTTTTTCTATGAGCTCTTCTCCACTTACAAAAGAAGCCTTCCAATCGTCTTCTTTTAATATTCCAGTAAGGAAGGTGCTTATCTTACTATAATCACTTTCTCTTTGATGATTGTCAGTAATACGAACACGGACATAGTATTTCGTAGCGGATTCCATGCAAAACCCTGTTGGAGTTATGTGTATAGAATTCTCAGATTTTACATAGCCACTATCATAAACAATAGAATGAAACTCACCATCCGTAGCAATCTGTAACTGATAAGAGGTCTGATAGGTATCGGATAATGAACTTTCTATGTGATAAGAAATAAGAGGAAGTTCAGTGATACCAGAGGGATTAGGTAACATTGAGATTAGTAAATTCTGTATGGTTAACATGTGATACCTCCTAATAAAATATTCGTTATTTATTCAATTTCTGAATAAGATAATCATATTAAAAAAATACCGCTTGGTCAATGAAAATGAGAAAAAATACTTACTGAAAATCAAGTTCAAAAACTGTGAAAAATGTAGTATTTACTTATTGTTTCGCAAGCATTATAATGTAAATCAAACTTAAACATCCTACGTTGAACATTATGAGGAAAGGGGATTACATATGAAGATTGGTTTGGTTTATACAAGTACTACTAAAAACTTAATTGAACTGGTAGAAAAAGAGGTATATCATCAGTTGGGGGAGGAGGTTACTATTTTAAGTTATCAGAATCCAGACATCCTAACTGAGGTAAGAAATCATGGCTATGTAACAAAAAAAGCTGCAATTGACCTTTATACTTTATTTCTTGATGCGGTTAGAGATGGTGCAGAGGCAATTTTAAATATTTGTTCGTCTGTGGGTGAAACAGCGGATAGTGTTAGGGAGATGGCAAAGTACATAGGAGTCCCAATTGTACGTATTGATGAAGATATGTGTAGAGAAGCTGTAAGATTAGGCAAGAAAATAGGTGTTATGGCAACCCTATCAACTACTTTAGAGCCTACAAAAAATACGATAATAAGGGTTGCTAGAGAACTTGGTAAACATGTAGAAATTGTTGACGGATTGCTAGATGGAACGTTTGGCTTAAATGAAGAGGAGTTAAAATCACTTTTGGTAAAGAAAGCAGTAGAACTAAGTGATGAGGTTGACGTGATCTTATTATGTCAAGGGTCTATGGCATATTGTGAAGAAAAAATCCATAGTGAAGTAGGAATACCAGTAGTTTCTAGCCCAAGATTTGGTGCAGCTGCTCTACGTAGAGCACTGGAAGATAAGGGGGTAGTTTAAGAATGAGTACTTGGAAAAAATCAAAATATACAGTTGTTGAGCCGCTTCCACTTGGTGTGGGTAGGTGGACCGATGGTTTTTGGAAAGAGGTAACAACAGTCAACTCAAAGAAGACAATACCTCATCTTTGTCATATGTTTGAATCAAGTGAAATAAGCCATGTAGTAGAGAATTTTCGTATCTGTGCAGGAGAAGTAGAAGGAAGTTTTGATGGTACAGTCTTTGGAGATGGTGACTTTTATAAATGGATGGAAGCAGCGATTTGTAGTGCTGCAGAAGAAAATAATGAGGAACTTTTTAAGTCACTTGACGAGTATATATCCTTAATTGCAAAGGCACAGCAACCAGATGGTTATATCTCCACGAAGCAAATTATTGGAGAGCGAGAAAATAAAGGAATTAGTCGTAATCAAGATATTAACGATTTTGAGGTATATAACTTTGGACATTTGTTTACTACAGCGAGTATTCATTATCAAGTAACAGGAAAAAGGAACTTTCTTAAAGTAGCAGAAAGGGCTGCAGACTATTTAGAGGCAATGTATAACGAAGCAGCAGAAGGAAAAGGGGTGCAAACCGCGGTTTGTCCGTCCCATTACATGGGGCTCTTGGAATTGTATCGTGCCACGAAGGAAGAACGATACCTAAACCTTGCGAAACTAGCAGTTATGTTGCGAAGTCAGGTGGAAAATGGTACAGATGATAATCAAGATCGCTTACCTCTATTAGAGCATGACAAGATTATTGGACATGCGGTACGTGCCAATTATTTGTATGCTGGTGTAGCAGACCTTTATGCTGAGACTGGTGAAAAAGAATATTTAGAGGTATTACATAAAGTTTGGAACAACCTGGTAAATCAAAAGATTTACATTACGGGTGGATGTGGTGCATTATATAATGGAGTTTCTCCTTATGGGAATTTCTTTCATGATCAGAAGACACATCAAGCCTATGGTTATGAATATCAACTTCCTAATATAACAGCATATAATGAAACCTGCGCTTCTGTTGGTTTGGTTTTATGGGCCTATCGAATGTATCGAATCGAACCTAAGGTAGAATATATGGATATGATTGAACGTGCTATGCTAAATACAAATTTAGCTGCAGTAAGCTTTGATGGTATTAAATTTTTTTATGAAAACATGTTAAGACGTGAAGAAAAGTTAGAGTATGAGCTAGTATGGCCATTAACACGTTCTGAATATATATTAAGTTACTGTTGTCCACCAAATCTTGCAAGAATTATAGCAGAATCATTTTCTTACGCTTATTCTTATTCCGAAGATACAGTTTGGCTTGGTATGTATGGAGAGGGAACCGCTAAAGTGAAGTTACCAAATGGTTCGGAATTTTCCATAAATCAAACAACGAGTTATCCTTATGATGGAAAGATAGCTATACAATTTAAGGAAGTAAAGAATGAGACACCTTGTAAGATTAATATCCGTGTTCCGGGTTGGGTAGAGAGTGGTAGCATCAGTTACCATGGTTGTGAGAAACAACTTACAAAAGGCGATGCCGGAAGTTATTATACCCTAGATATAACAGACTATAATAGTACTTGCTACATTGAATTTATGATGCCGGTACGCTATACGGTAGCGCATGAAATGGTCGAAGAAGATACCAATCAGGTAGCTGTGGAGCGCGGACCACTTGTGCTTTGTATGGAGAGTGCAGATAATTCGTTGGACCACTTGATGCTTCGCCTTAATGCAGAATATAAAACAGAGTATCTTGAGATTAAGGGACGTAAAGTTTTATCTCTACAAGGACAGGCTTACCATATGAATCGAGCAAATAATAGTGAAACAGCTTTGTATCAAACGCTAAAAGAGTTTACCTTACAAGATACCAAGGTCACTTTAATTCCTTACTTCGCATGGGATAATCGTGAATATGGTAAAATGAGAATTTGGACACCTTTTGTGTATTGTTAATGCTTCGATGGATATGTAGAATAAATTATAGTTAAAAAATATTTAATTACTGTTTTACGCAGTATTTAACTTATAAATAGTTGAATATGTAGAAAGAGGCAGGTTGAAAAATAAAAATCAGTTTTTCAACATCTTGACTTATATGTGTACCAGAGCAAGCAGACGGGAGTTAGAATGAAAGTAAAGAATGATCTATTAGGAAAACCATTAAATAATGAATCTGTTGTATCGCGTATTGTAAATCGTATTACAGATGCAATCATTGCGAATGAATTAAAACCGGGGGACAAATTACCAACAGAAACTGAGCTGAGTGAAACTTTTAAAGTTGGAAGAAACTCAGTCAGAGAGGCCATTAAAACGTTAGAAGCTTATGGTGTACTTTATATAAAACGTGCAGATGGAACATATGTTAATGATTGTTACACTCAAAAAATGTTAGATCCGTTACTATATGGTATTATTCTGCAAAAAAACTTTGGACATGACATTATACAGCTTAGAAAAGTTTTAGATATTGGTGTGATTCATGTAGCAGCTGCGAATGCGACAAAAGAACAAATCATGGAAATGGAAAAGGCCTATGAAAAGTTAAGCAAATCAATTACTTGTGCAAAGCCAAAATATCAGAAGGTTGTGGAAGCAGATTTAGCGTTTCATACCAGTATTAATTCCATGGTAAACAATCCATTGTTATTAGACATGTGTAGCTATGTTGACCGTATTACGATTCCATCACGTAAAAGGGCTACTGAACAAATTTTTTTAGCTAACAATACTGAAAACTTCTTAATGCTTCATCGAAAACTCGTAGATATTATACGTACAAAAAACTTATCTGCAGCAGAACAAACAGTCAATGAACATTATATCTACTGGCAAGATGAGATGAATACAACTGGCAATCCCAATGAAAAAGCTGTGGATGATGTGAAAGAGGAGATTGAGAATGAGGATTAAGGATTTGCCAATAATTAATAGCCCGAAAGCTTTTGAGAGATTACATCAAGAATTGAAGGAATTAAAAAGAAAAATAATTGTATTAGATGATGATCCCACTGGAGTTCAAACAGTACATGATATTTATGTATATACAAATTGGAAGGAAGATACAATTCGTGAAGCTTTTCAAGATGGGAATACGATGTCTTTTATTCTAACAAACTCTCGAAGTTTTTCAGAAGATGAAACAAGAAGGGTCCATAGAGAAATAGGGAAAAGGATTCAAAAAATATCGAAGGAGCTTGGAATTTCATATGTATTGATCTCAAGAGGTGATTCGACTTTACGTGGACATTATCCTCTTGAAACCAATACACTGAAAGAAGCAATTTTAGAAGTTGGTGGAGATGATTTTGATGGAGAAATTATTCTTCCGTTTTTCCCAGAGGGTGGACGTTATACCATTGGAAATACACACTATGTAAAAGAGAATGAAGAACTTGTACCGGTGGGAGAAACCGAATTTTCAAAAGATAGCACATTTTCTTTTCAGTCTTCTGATTTAAGCGCATTTGTCGAAGAAAAAAGCAGAGGAGAATATAAGAAAGAGGATTGTATTACGATTTCTTTAGAAGATTTACGAGAGAGTACGCCTACTGATTTGGCAGAACGTATCATGTCTGCTACAAGCTTTACTAAGATTATAGTGAATGCGGTTTGCTATACGGATGTAGCACTTTTTTGTAATGCATGGGTAATTGCGATGAAGCAAGGTAAAAATTATATGGTAAGAAGTGCAGCAGCATTACCAAAAGTAATTGGAGAAATAGAAGATATTCCGTTGTTAGATCATGATTTATTATGTAGTGGTGATCAACAACATGGTGGATTAATTATTATTGGTTCTCATGTAAAGAAGACAACAGAGCAATTAACATATCTTATGAATTCTACCCTACCTATTCATTTTGAGGAGTTTAGTATCACTGGAAATGAAACGGTAAGCTTAAGTAACCTAAGAGAGATATTAGAGAAAGAAGCGGATCGTATCAAGACCATTGTAGAAGATAGAATCCAGAATGGTAGAACAGTGGCTATCTATACAAGTAGAGAACTTTTTGGAATTGATTTTACGGATAAAGAGCAGATGCTTCAGATATCAGTTCAAATATCAGAGGCACTAACTGGCATTGTAGCAAGACTATCGGTACCTCCAAAGTATTTAATAGCCAAGGGTGGAATTACCTCAAGTGATGTTGGAACCAAAGGCTTATCGGTGCGCCGCGCGCTGGTCTTAGGTCAGGTACAGCCTGGAGTGCCAGTGTGGAAAACAGGGGAGGAAAGCCATTTTAGTAACCTACCATACATAATATTTCCGGGGAATGTCGGTAACAAAGAAACGCTTTATGAAGTAGTAAAGGTTTTAGAAGCATAAGTAATTTGCTCTAGAAGAATTCCAATAAATGAGAAGATTTCTGAATTAACTAGTTTATAATAGATACAATAAAGCACCGGCTAAGCCGGTGCTCATGTTTTTATGAATCTGTTTTATTTGTACTTTTATAGATGGAAGGAGATACCCCAGTGCAACGTTTAAAGGCCCTTCGAAACGTTGTAGAATTATTATACCCAACCATTTTAGTAATTTGCTCGATTTCAACATTACCTTCTAAAATTAACTGTTTCGCATGATCTAGACGAAGATTCTCAAGTGTAACACTAAAAGATTCATTAAAGGAATCCTTATAAAACTGAGAAAAATAGGAATCAGATAAGTTAAAATGATCAGCAATGGAAGCCAGACATAATTCTGAATCACGATAATTTTCTTTTAAGTACATTTGAATAGAATCACACAACTGTTGATTTCTAGTAGAACGTTTTTCTTCGCTTCTACTAGCTAGAAATAAGAATTCGCTTTCTATAGTGGCAATCGTTTCTAGAGGGTTATTTATTTTACTAATATGATTTACTATTTCGTCTACCCGTTCTTCCGTAAGAAGTTCATGATAGATTTTAAATAAGGTTGACTCTAAATTTGAGATAAAGATAGAATACATAGGATTACTTAGTTTTCTCTTCGTGAAGTTTTCGCTTCTAAGAGTGTCAAATATCCCATGAATTTTATCTACCTCCCTAAACTTGGTGGCATTTAACAAACGATTTTCTATTTCTAGAGGATAAAAAGGGGTATCCCTTTTGACTACTATCGTTTCATAGATAACAATAGGTTCTTGGGGATTGGCTAATTTAGCACAGTATTTGGCTTGGCGATAAGAAAATACTAAATCGGAAGGGTTTGGTGTACAATCTCCAATACCAATATGTGCAGGAACCGATAATTTCTGAAACATGGTTTCACATTGTTTTATTTTATGTACGAGATACTGTGAATTCTCTGTGCTATTGTTGGATTGAAACATAAAAATGGCAGCGATAATGCTTTGCTCAAAATCATGTAAAATATAGGAGAAAGTATGATCATCATCAAATAGTTTCTTTAGATTCTCCAGTAGTAAATTTTTATTTAGTTTATTGTGAAAGGCAACAACATAATATTCTTCTGCTACTAATTCAATGCTTAGTGATTGAGCAATAGTGAATAAGGCTTTATCGTCTTTAAAGCGCCCTTCAAATAGTTGATCATAAAAAACTTTTTTCTGGAGATTTATTTTTTCGTTATTAACCAATCGTAAATGATTTTGATGTTGTTTTATCTCATGAATCCCATGATCTAAATAATCATACTCGCTATGCTTATTTGTATTTTCAACCGTTTCATGTTCATTATCTGATAGTAATAGTTTTAAATTTTTTGCGAAGTTATGGATAGGAATTGCATTTCGGTAGGACATCCATAACACTATAACAAGTTCCACTAAGAAGCATATAAATATCGCTAGAAGTGCAGTTATTTTAATATTTTTGGCTGCTTCTAAAACAACTTCTTCTAAGTAGATTGCAGCAACTGTCATGTTGGTTTCTTTCGAATGGCTGTAAACAATAATTTTCTTTATGTTATCATGATTTGTTGTAATATACCCATAATCATCCGTGAAATTTGCAATATAAGTTTCTGGAAATGTGATATCGCTATTAGAACTGCAAAGAGTGGATCCCTGCCCGTTGATTAAAAAGTAACTTCCTTTGTCCTTTTCTAATTCTGGTATACTGAATATAAACTCTTCTGGAACTATAAATTGCAATACAAGGGAAGAGGGTGAGTTAATTCCTTTTTTTATAGGATAATTATAAGTGATGGCTTGAGTAACAGTATTATTTAGACTCATTTTCATACTAGGAAGTAATATTCTTTTCTTTGAGTTGAAAACCTGATTATACCACAACTCATAGTTGTATTCTTCTTCCATATAGATCGATTTAAAATATGTATTAATCCCATAAGAGATAGCATTATTATAATAAATAGTATCATTGTTTGGTGACAGGATTTGATAACGAATATAGATGTCTGGATTACCGCCAAACTTTGAATCTAAGTTTTTGCTGATTGTGATATTTTCAAATAATGTTGGGTCACCAGGTGTTGGCTTCGTTGTCGCTATTAAATTATGAATATCCATGTTGTATAAGTTTTGCATCACGGTATTATCGAGGGCATTGATACGCTCATCTACAATGGTTTGCATTTGTGTAAGAGTAAGCAAACTATTTTCTACACAATATTTTACAGACATATTATATGCCTGATGATATAAAGAGAGTATAAATACTGTTGGTAATACAAGCATAATAAAATATGAAAATAGCAAATTAGTAAAAGCATGTTTAAGGTGGTAGTGTTTTTTCACATGTATCTCCTTTAAGATTAAATTATCTTTGGTTTTTTTACCTATAATGTATTTTGCTTTTATTCTTATTATTAGTAAAATTATATGACATAATAGGGTTAAAATCAATAAAATCATATCAATTGTACGTCGCTAAAAAAATGTTCGATGCAAAATATCATGGTATGTACGGCATCTGATTTATTGTTTGTTGTAAGAAAGATAGGGAGCAGTTATGCTCTATGTATCGATACGGCGATGCTTAATTTAATACCGTAAATAACATGTAGGAGAAGAGAGTATGAAACTAAAAAAATTTATTGGGAGAATTTTAATTCTTTGTCTTGCTGCATCATCATTAGCAGGATGCTCCACGAAAAAAGATGACAATTCTTCGAAACCTTCAACGAACCAAGGGGATTCTTCCATCTATAATGCCCCAGGTGAATTACCAATTGTAAAGGAACCTATCACACTGACGATTCTTGCAGCACAAGATGGAGAGTATAGTCGTGATGACAATCTCCAGACCAAAGAGCTGGAAGAAATTACAGGAATTAATATTGAATGGGTTATAGCTCCAGCAGATAGTATTCGCGAAAAAATGAATTTAATGTTTTCTTCTGGAGAAATGGCAGATATTGTTATGCTTGGTGCAGGTAGTGCAAATCGACTAGATAAAGCTACGGAAGCTTCTTTAGGTGCTCAAGGATTAATTATTCCATTAAATGATTACTTTGAGTCAGTTTCTGTTGGATATAAAGAAGCTTTTGAGAGACTAGATGGTATGAAGGAGTATATTACCACACCAGATGGAAATATCTACAACTTACCTAACGTAGATGGTTCTTTACATGTTCAATATAACTGTAAATTATGGATTAACACTACATGGTTAGATAATTTAAATTTAGAAATGCCAACAACAACAGAAGAGTTTTATCAAGTTATGAAAGCATTTAAAGAACAAGATGCTAACGGTAATGGTGACCCTAATGATGAGATTCCTCTTTCCACAGTTAAATCTGGGGCTGGAACACAAATCGATGGATTTTTAATGAATCCTTTTCAGTTAACACCAGAAACCAATAAACTCTATCTTGATAATGGCGTAGTTACATTTAGTCCAGTACAAGACAATTATAAAGAAGGACTAAAATACTTACATAAATTATATGAAGAAGGTTTATTAAATCCTGAATCTTTTACTCAGGATAAGAATAACCAAGTAAACGTAAATGAAGGTGGAGACGAGGCTGTAATTGGAGCATTTTTAGCTCAACGCCCTGGCTATGCAAATGATTTAACTACGTTACCAAATAGTAAGAGATGGGAGCAATATCAACCGCTACCACCACTAAAAGGACCAGATGGTACAGCGGTAGCAGCATGGAACCCATATGTTATGTACCAAACAGGTATGACCTTTATCACAAGTGCATGTGAAAATCCTGAAGCAGCATTCCGTTTAATCGATTATCTTGCAACAAGAGAAGGTACTTATCGTAGTGCTTATGGAGTGGAAGGAGTTCACTATACAAAAGCGGAACAAGGCGAAGTTGGTATTGATGGAAATCAGTCCTTATTTACTATGATTGCTGAAGCAAATGATACCAATTATAAGTGGGATCAGTTAGCAGGATTAGTACGTTATACAGAAGAAACCGTAGGTGTTACAGCGAATCCTGATCCATATGCAGAAGGAGTAAAACCTTTGGATGGCCGTCAGGTAGTAATGTATAATGGTTCTCTTGATCATGAAAAAGTAAGACAACCACTTGAGTCAGTATTGCCAGATTTATATTTAGATGAATCTTCAATTGAAGAGATGACCTTATTAAAAACTACGATTATGGACTACTCAACAGAAACAATGGTTCGATTTATTATTGGTGATTTGGATATTGATAAGGATTGGGATAAATATAAAGAACAACTGAATGATTTAGGTTTGGTTCGTTATTTAGAATTGCTTCAAAATGCTTATAATGTAAGTCCATTCGCAAATTAGTATTTCAAATAGAGGCCAGACTAAGTTCTGGCTTCTAAAATTCTAGAAGAAAGAATAGCGAATAAAGAAATATTAGGTTTTAGCAATTTCTTTCAGGCACGGAGGTAAAGATGAAAAAGGTGGATAATATAGGTAGTACATCGCCTAAATCACAGAGTAAGAATACGGTACAATTTAATTTCCATAGATTATATAAGAGAATAAAAAGACATTGGCAACTTTATTTCATTATTTTATTACCATTAATTTATTTAATTTTATTTTGTTATGTTCCTTTATGGGGATCACAAATAGCTTTTAGGAACTATACCTTTAAAGGTGGTATCACTGGAAGTGAGTGGGTTGGTTTAGCTCACTTTAAGAAATTTTTTGCTTCACCACAATTTGTTAGGTTGATGAAAAACACATTAGGATTGTCCTTTTATAATATAGCAGTTGGTATATTTCCACCAATAATTTTAGCAGTTGCTCTGAATTATGCCAGAAAGAAATATTTTAAGAAAACAGTTCAGATTATAACATATATGCCATATTTTATTTCTACCGTTTTGATCGTTGGTATTTTAAGTCAGTTCTTAGCTATGGATGGTATTGTAAATAAAATCATCGAAAGATTTGGTGGTGAGAAAGTACTATTTTTAGGTAGCCCTGCTTGGTTTAAATCTTTATATGTATTTTCAGGGGTGTGGCAAAGTACGGGATATGGTGCAGTCGTTTATATTGCTGCTCTAGCCAATGTACCTCCAGAACATCATGAAGCAGCAATAGTGGATGGTGCAAGTATTTGGCAGCGTATTAAATATGTTGATATCCCTAGTATTATACCAATAGCTGTTATGCTTTTGATTATGAATTGTGGAAAAGTATTGTCTATTGGATATGAAAAAGTATTATTAATGCAAAATCAAATGAACATGCAGACTTCGGACATTATTTCTACTTACACTTATCGTATTGGTCTTCAGTCTATGCAATTTAGTTACTCCACTGCTATTGGATTATTTCAGTCTGTTGTATCGCTAATCATGCTTATAGTTGTGAATAGGATTGCGAAGAGATTAGGAGAAACAAGTCTTTGGTAGTAGTAAAGTGACTTATTTGTAAAGTATATGGAGGTTAGATTATGAAGAAAAAAATGAAGAATCTAAGTAGAACAGATAAAGTGTATTATGTCATTAACACATGTGTATTGATATTTTCATTACTGCTTGTTTTAATACCTTTAATCAATGTAGTTGCTCAATCACTTAGTTCACCAAGTGAGGTAATAAAGGGAAATGTATTTTTACTTCCAAAAGGCTTTAATTTTAATGCTTACAAAGAGATTATGAAAAATAAACTATTACTTAGTGGTTTTTCAAACTCATTTTTTTATACAATTTTAGGTACATTAATCAATGTAGTTATGACTGTTATGGTTGCTTATCCTTTATCCAGAAAGGACTTTGTAGGTCGAGGAACTTTTACAGCAATGTTTGTTTTTACTATGATATTCACAGCACCATTAATTCCAGTCTATTTAAATATCAAAAGATTAAATATGTTAAATACAGTATGGGCAATGGTTATCCCAGGAGCTGTATCAGTGTATAATATGATTATTGCAAGAACTTTCTTTCAAAGTAATCTTCCAGGTGAAATGTTAGAATCGGCGGAAATAGATGGGGCAAATGATATTCAAGTGTTAATGAAATTGGTATTACCTTTATCAAAGTCTGTACTTGCAGTATTAGTTCTTTTTTATGCTGTAGCACATTGGAATTCTTATTTTAATGCTTTTATTTACCTGAGTTCAGAATCAAAGTTCCCATTACAGGTAGTACTGAGAAATATTTTATCTAACGCGCAAGCAATGGAAGAGATGGTAAATGCATCAACAGATCAAAGTATGAGATTGGCAATGATTTATGTATTAAAATATGCTGTTATCGTCTTTGGTAGTGTTCCTGTTATCTGTTTATACCCATTTGTTCAAAAGCACTTTGTAAAAGGTGTTATGATAGGTTCTGTAAAAGGTTAAAGATAAGAACAAAAGAGTAACTTCAGAGAGAGTATGATTAGCAATGGAGGAAAGAATGGTAATTGATAGAAAAAAATTAGTATCAAGACATAATCCTAAATTATCTAAAATAGATACGGCATCACCACTAACAATAGGAAATGGTGAATTTGCCTTTACTGCAGATATTACTGGGTTACAAACCCTTTATGATGAATACAAAGAAACCCTCCCACTTTGCACGATGTCACAGTGGGGGTGGCATACAAAGCCTGTAAGTGATAAGAAATATGCCTATTCTTTGGATGATTTAGAGATGACATCATACAGTTATGTTGGGAGAGAAGTGAAATATCCCAAGCATAAAGTAAAAGGGAATGAAGATGTGTATGATTGGTTACGTATGAACCCACACCGTTTAAATCTTGGTAGAATTGGTCTTTTATATCAAGGGAGAGAAATTAAAAAAGAAGAGATACACGATGTGAACCAAGAGCTTCATCTTTACCAGGGGAAAATTACTAGCTCTTTCAAATTACACGGAATAGATTGTACTGTAGAAACTTGCTGTGACAGTCAAAAAGACCGCTTAGGAGTTAAAATTACCTCTGATTTATTAACCTATGGTGAACTGTCTGTAGTGATAAAATTTCCTTATGGAAGTCCTGATATCTCTGCATCGGACTGGGAAAGCAATGCATTACATAAAACTCAATTGCTAACATACGATAAACACGAAATTAATCTAAAAAGAATCTTAGATAAAGATGTATATTATGTATCTTGCTATAGCGAAGATCTTATGGACTCCTCTATTCATAATCATACAATCATCTTAAATTCTAAGACAAAAACATTTTCTTTCACCGTTGAATTTTCTAATACAGAGATTGAACAGTTAAGTAGTGTTGATTACAGAGAGCAAACTCATTCTATTTTTGAAAATGCTCAGCTATATTGGAAAAAGTTTTGGGAAGAAGGCGGCATTGTACAGCTTAATAAAAGTAAAGATTCTCGTGCATTAGAGCTTGAGAGAAGAATTATACTTTCACAATATTTATTAGCGATTAATTCTTGTGGTTCTACACCTCCACAAGAAACTGGCTTGACATGTAATAGCTGGTATGGGAAGATGCATTTAGAGATGTATTTTTGGCACTGCGCATGGGCACCGTTGTGGAATCAAGCTAACTTATTAGAAAGAAGTATTCCTTGGTTTATTGATCATATACCACAAGCGAAAGAAAATGCTTCTAGAAATGGTTATGCTGGTAGCAGATGGCCAAAAATGATAGCTACAGAAGGTGTGGATTGTCCCTCACCTATTGCACCATTATTAGTTTGGCAACAACCTCATATTATATTTATGCTAGAGTTAATGCGTAGGCAAAATAATAATAAGGAGTTTATGGAGAAGTACTGGATTTTAATCAAAGAGAGTGCAGACTTTATGGTAGATTTTGTGGTGTATAATGAAGAAACAAAATTATATGATATTGTTGCACCAGTAATTCCGGTACAAGAGTGCCATCAACCGGAAGAAACAAAGAATCCAACATTTGAAGTAGAATATTGGCGTTATACCCTTAAGGTAGCATTAGAATGGGAAGCACTTTTAGAAAAACCACATAATAAAAAGTGGGAAGAAGTTGCATCTCAAATGGCTGATCTTCCGATTGGGAATGGATTATATCTGGCACATGAAAACTGTGCTAATACATTTGAAAAATTTAATATTGATCATCCTTCTATGCTGGGAGCATTTGGTGTATTACCAAATGAGAACATTAACGAAGAGGTGATGAGGGAAACATTAAAGAAAGTGAAAGAATGTTGGAAATACGAGTCTCTATGGGGCTGGGATTTTGCAGTAATGGCTATGACAGCAACTAGACTCCATGATCCAAATTTAGCAATAGATTTATTACTTTTAGATACTCCTAAAAATGATTATGTTAGGAGTGGTAATAATAGGCAAATTCTTAGAAAAGACCTACCACTGTACTTACCAGGGAATGGATCTTTACTGTTAGCTATCGCATTGATGGTAGCTGGATACGACGGATGTAAAACCAAATCACCTGGATTTCCTGATGATGGTAGCTGGGTTGTTGAATATGAAAACATAGGTCTTTATGTATAATTAATCAGTTGCTCTAAGTTTTAATTTAAAAATATGTGTATGAAAGGTAATATTCTTATGATGGATCAAGATAAGATTTCAGCTTTTTTAGCAGATTTTTTTAAAGATTTAAGCTATGTAAGGAAAGTACAATGGAACTATGAAGATGCCTGTATTCTTTTAGCTGCAATTCAATTATATGAGGCAACGAATGACAGTAAATATCGACAATATGTCTTAGATTATCTGGATCATTATATCGATCCAGAGGGTATTATTAATACCTTTAAGAAATATGATTATAATCTTGATAATCTAGCAATGGGACGAGTAGTTATATTTGCTTATGAACAAACAAATGAAGAACGATTTTTTAAAGCAATGCATAATCTCTTAGCACAGATACAAGAACAACCAAGAACAAAATCAGGAAACTTTTGGCACAAAAAAATATATCCGAATCAAATTTGGTTAGACGGATTATTTATGGCACAACCTTTTTATATGGCATATGAAACAAAGTTTGGCGTTCAGGAAAATTATCAAGATATAGTGAGGCAATTTAATAATGTCAAAGATTATATGTTTGATGAGAATGAGGGACTTTATTATCATGGCTTTGATGAATCGAGGGAAGTTTTTTGGGCGAATGAAAAAACAGGTCTTTCTAAAAACTTTTGGCTTCGTTCGATTGCATGGTTTCTAATGGGGATTGTGGATACCATGGAGGAAATATCTAATCCGATGGATGAATGCTTTAAAACTCTTGCAAAGATTTATGAAGAATCTATAAGGGGTATCTTAAGATATCAGGATGAAAATAGCAAAATGTTTTATCAACTTGTTAATTTGCCTGATGTTAAGGGAAACTATTTTGAAACATCAGGAACCGTTATGATAGCAGCATCAATCTTAAAAGCATGTAGGATGAAGGTGATTCCTACAGAATATAGAGCAATTGGTGAAGAAATCTTACGTGTTATAATCGAGGAAAAGCTTTATAGGATCGACGATAAATTAATTTTAAAAGATACCTGTAAGGTTGCTGGGCTAGGTCCTCACGATAATCTTAAAAGAGATGGTAGTATAGAATATTATCTCACAGAACCAATTGGAAACAATGACTTAAAAGGAGTCGCTGCATTATTCATGGCGTACGCACAGTATTTAAAGATATCAAAATGCTTATGATAGAAGAGTAGTTAAGATATGGCGTATGAACTGTATCTAAAGATATTAAAATGCTTATGATAGAGGACAAGTTAGGATATGGCGTTTTAATGATTCCTAAATCATCCAATAATTGAAAGGGAGATAAATAAAATGAATGTTTATAATAAACCATGGCTTTCTGGAAATTTAAGAGTGAGTGATAACAAACGATATTTACAAAATGGAGATACTCCATTTTTCTGGTTGGGAGATACCGCGTGGCTATTATTTAATAAACTTAGTTTAGAAGAGACTTATACTTATTTAAAGAATAGAAAAGAAAAAGGATATAATGTAATTCAAACAACGTTAGTTCATGTACCTGGACAAAGTACCATCGATGGTGCAACGGCATTAATAGAGGATGATTTTGCACGCCCTAATCTAGCGGATGGTTATTGGGAGCATGTAGATCAGGTAGTAAAAATGGCAGAAGACTTAGGGCTTTATATGGGATTACTACCAAATTGGGGAAGTTGTTTCGTGAAAAATGAAATTATGACAGTTGAGAGTGTAGTACCATATGTTGAATTCCTTACGAAGAGATATGCAAAACATCCTAATATCATATGGATTACTGGTGGTGATGTTAGAGGAAGTGTAAATCCTACCTTGTTTCGATTAATGGGAGAAACGTTTAAGAAAAATGATCCAGATGCATTAGTTACGTTTCATCCATTTGGAAGAACATGCTCCTCCCTATGGTTTAATGACGAAACCTGGTTAGATTTTAATATGTTTCAATCGGGACATCGAAGTTATAATCAAAGTAGTTTGGGTGCTTGGGATGATAACAAAGAGCAGGAAACATTTTATGGAGAAGACAATTATAAATATGTGATCAGGGCTCATAGTAATGAAAATATCAAACCTGTAGTGGATGCGGAACCTTCTTATGAACAGATTCCACATGGTCTTCATGATGATACACAGCCTTATTGGCAAGCCTTCGATGTACGTAGATATGCTTATTGGTCAGTATTTGCAGGTGCAATGGGATTTACATATGGAAGCAACGCGGTTATGCAATTTTATAATGACCTATCTAAAAAAGGAGCTTATGGGGTAAAAGAGGTCTGGATGGACGCCCTACATCATGTGGGTGGTTCTCATATGAAACACCTTGTTACCCTAATGAATGATATAGATTATACCAAAGGATTACCAGCACAACAATTATTACTGGGCGAGGAAAAAGAGAAGTATGAAAGAGTTGCGGTATTTGCAGCAGAAAACTACATACTTGCCTATGATTATCTAGGAGAAGAGTTTTCTATAGATTTATCTTCTTATCAGGAAAAAACATTACAAGCATACTGGTTTGATCCAACTACCGGCGTATATAGTTATTTTACTGAAATTAGAAATCAGAAACATCTTAGTGTAAAGCCAATTAAAAGGCTAGATGGTGGTAATGACTGGGTTCTTGTTTTATTAGAAAATTAGTACGGATATAAAAATAAAAAAGGGTTTGGGCTATTGAATGTTCTTCAATAGTCCTATTTATCAACCCAAGCGTTAAATACATAGAAAGCGCATGTAGAGAGGAGAATATGATGTTTATATAATACACATCATAACAATACTGTGGAAAAAGAATACATAAATTACGTAAATGATTTAAAAAAATATATTATAGGTAACGTGGATAAGTTGTTAAAAGAACCAAGAGCATTTATCAAGTACCCATTTATTGATCCTGGCTCTGTTTATGACGGAAATATATGGGATTGGGATACTTATTGGTCCGTATATGGATTGCTTGGTTTATTTGATGAATTTTCGAAAGATCTACAGGAAAAACTTATAAAGCATTGTAAAGGCAATGTGTATAACTTTCTTGATCATCAATTAGAGGATGGTTATATTCCAATGATGATTGAAGTAGCTGACTGGACGGAACCTTATTTAAATATGATGCACAAAAAAGGTCATATTATGAATATGCATAAACCATTTCTTTGTCAACAGATTCAGTTGATTAGTAATCACATAGATGATTATTCGTGGATTTCATCCCACGTTAATCAGTTAAAATCTTATTTTGAATGTTACGATAAACATTACTATTTTGAAAATTCTGGTCTATATGTTTGGGCAGACGATATTATGATAGGAATGGATAATGATCCAGCTACATTTGGTAGACCTCCATTTTCTACTGCGAATATCTACTTAAATAGTTTTATGGTTTCGGAGTTAAAGGCAATGGCTACTATTTTAAACAAGACAGGCGATCAAAATCTAGCAAAGGATTTTGATCATAAGGCGGAGCAGCTTACGCAAGCAATTCAAAGAGAATGTTGGGATAATAGAGATGAATTTTTCTATTCCGTTGATGTGGACATAAAGACTAGAAAATTTGACTGGTTTCATGAAGGGTTAGGTGTGTTTTGGAAGACATTACCGATACGTATTCAGACATGGTCCGGATTTATACCAATGTGGTCGGGGATTGCATCAAAAGAACAAGCAGAGTCTTTGGTAAGACATTTTAAAGATGAGAAAAGTTTTTACTCTCCATACGGTATAACTACGTTAGCAAAGAACGAAAAAATGTTTGATTTATCAGTAACCAATAACCCATCGAATTGGTTAGGTCCAATTTGGTTAGTCGCTAATTATGTTGTATTTAAGGGTATGTTAGACTATGGATTCAGAGAAGAAGCAACTCTTATGTGTAAAAATTCATTAAAACTACTTGGAGAAGATTTGAAAAAAACAGGGAGCTTACATGAATATTATAACCCAATGACTGGGGAAGCGATTATGAATGGTGGATTTATTAATTGGAATATATTAGCTCTTAATATGGTGAAAGAGTTAGAGCAATAACGATAAGCGAAAGAGTTTGTTGTAAAACGAATCTATAATAGATCCATAAATAGATTCTGAAACAAATCCATTAATAGAACTTCATATTTCATATAGAACCTCATATATAACCTGTAATAGAACTAGTACAACAAAATATAATTTAAATAAAGCGCCTTGTAATGGATGTTAACCCAAAGCAAGGCGCATTTATTAAGAATATTTTATAGCAACTCCTTTTGATGAATATAACAAAAGAAATTAAAGATTACAGCATTTCTTAAAAATAAATATCTTAAAGAGAGGAGAAATTGTTTTTTTCCTTATTTCTCATAGATAGATTTACGTTTAATAATGGAGGTTGAAACTTCTATCTTGATTGGGAACCTATCATTAGAATCAATGATCTGGATTAATCTTTGTACAGCTATTGCCCCCATATATTGCTTTGGAACATGGACTGTTGTGAGAGTAGGTTCTATATAAGTGCAAATCGGCATATTATCAAATCCTATGATGGAGATATCTTTTGGGATATGATATCCTTTTTCTTTTAATGCTTTCATAGCGCCTGCGGCAATTAAGTCATTATCAGCAAAGTAGCATTTTGCAGGTTCTTCTCCCTGTTCTAATAATTCTAACATATCTTCATAAGAGCCTTCCATAGATGGGGTTAACTTAAGTACCTGAGATTTGGATGGAGACATTCCATTTTCACGAATCGCTTTAAAAAATCCATCAGTACGTTCTTCAAAATTCCCAATGGAATAGGAAGAATGAAGGTAACCTGGCTGGGACTTCGTCTTTCGAATAATGTAATTGGTTGCCTGATAGGCACCTTGGAAATTATTTATTAATACACAGTCAAAATTAAGATTTTGAAAGTATGTATCCAATACAACAATTGGTGTCTTAAGATTAGTAAACGGTATAAAGTCTTCATACTTCATTTCTGTCGCCAATAGAATTACCCCATCATAGAAGGGAAGAGTACTTAATTGATGTTTTATGTCTTCATCACCATATAAATAATTGATATGAAGATTGTAATGTGCCTTACGGCAACTCTGCTCAATTCCTTCTGTCAGCTGGTTGAAAAAAGGGGTATCTGATACGATAGCTCCATGTTTTTTATATATGATAAAGGAGATATCTCCATTATCTGCTTTTGCTTCCTTTGACTCTTGTATTCTAGTAAAATCATAACCATTATTTTTAGCCACTTCAATTACTCTTTGACGAGTTGTAGTACTTACGCCAGGTTTATTGTTTAGTGCCATAGAAACAGCAGCTTCTGATAACCCCAAGAGTTTAGCTAATTCTTTCGCAGTTATTGACATCATCTATCCTCCTTATTCTTAACATGCATTTATTCTTAACATGCATCTAATCTTAATATGCATTTGTTCTTAACATGCATTTATTCTTAACATCCGCTTATTCTTAATATGCTCCTCTGTATCTTTCTATGAAATCCTTTTGAATCCTTAATAATCGACCCATTAAAATATACCTTATAAGATTAAGTGAATTAAGTCAATAAAAACATGAAAAAGACTTAATATTAAGTTGTTATTAAGTTTATTATTAAGTACCATAGAAATATAGAAACGATACAATAATTTGTATAGTAGGAGGATTTCATATGGCGAATATTAAAATAGGTTTTGCACCTACAAGAAGAAGTATATTTTCAGCACCAGATGCAATTAAGTATGCCAATCTAACGAGGGAACGTTTAAAAGAATTGGGAGTAGAATTTGTTGATATAACAGACATTGCAGAAGATGGTTTATTACATAGTGAAGCAGACCGTATTCAGATTGTAGAAAAATTTAAGAATGCGAAAATCGATGGATTATTCTTTCCACATTGTAATTTTGGAACAGAGTATGAGGTTGCGAGATTAGCAAAAGAAATGAATGTACCAGTATTATTATGGGGACCTAGAGATGAACGCCCTGATGAGAAAGGGATTCGCCTTCGTGATAGTCAGTGTGGGCTATTTGCAACAGGTAAGGTCTTAAGAAGATTTGGTGTGCCTTTTACTTATATGAGTAACTGCCGTCTCCATGATGAAATATTTGAAAGAGGTATCAAAGACTTTTTAGCAGTATGTAATGTAGTAAAGGCATTTCGACAGACTCGTATTCTTCAGATTGGACCTAGACCATTTGATTTTTGGTCTACGATGTGTAATGAGGGAGAGTTACTTGAGAAGTTTAACATTCAGCTTTCTCCAATTCCAATGCCTGAATTAACCTCACAAGTTAAGAAATGTTTAGAAGAAGAGAAGGAAGTAACTAAAGTTGTTGCTTATTGTAAAGAAAAATTCAATATCGCAGTAAAGGAAGAAGAGCTAACCAAAATTGCTGCATTAAAAGTAGCGATGGAACAGTTATGTAAAAAATATGGATGTAATGTAATAGCAATACAGTGTTGGAATGCACTACAAGGAGAACTTGGTATTATGCCATGTGCGGCAAATTCTCTCTTAAATGAGGAAGGAATACCTGTAGTTTGTGAAACAGACATTCATGGTGCAATTACTGCAATTTTAGTAGAGGCTGCAGGTATGGATGAAGCTAGAAGCTTTTTTGCTGACTGGACGGTTAGACATCCGGACAATGAAAATGGTGAATTATTACAGCATTGTGGACCTTGGCCGTTGTCAGTAGCAAAAGAGAAACCTACGATTGGTTATCCTCTTGCATTCGATCACCCTGGTGCTGTGGAAGCATTGGCAAAGGGTGGAATGATGAGTCTATGCCGATTTGATGGAGACAATGGAGAATATTCCTTATTATTAGGTAATGCAAAAGGAGTTGAGGGTCCTTATACAAAGGGAACCTATGTATGGGTGGAAGTAGAGAATCTAAAACGTTTGGAGGCTAAGCTAGTAGAGGGACCTTATATCCATCATTGTGTTGGAATTCATAAGGATGTTGTTCCTGTACTTTATGAGGCATGCAAATACCTTGGGATTAAGCCGGATTTATATGATGACAATGAAGAAAGTGTAAAAGCATATATTCGTGGTGAATAAAACATTTATATGTAATACGCTAGAATGGAGAAGTCAATGAATAATCTTACAGTTAAGGCATATGAACTACGTCAAGATATTTTAGATATTGTTATGAAGGCGCAAAGTGGGCATATTGGTGGAGATATGAGTGTAATCGATATTCTGGTTACCTTGTATTTTCATGAAATGAAGATAGACCCATCAAAGCCTGACGACCCGAATCGTGACCGCTTTATATTAAGTAAAGGACATTCTGTGGAAAGTCTTTATGCTGTCTTAGCAGCAAAAGGTTTTTTGAGTTTATCAGAAATTTTAAATGAGATTGGTACCTTTGGTACAAAGTATATTGGGCACCCAAATAATAAATTACCAGGAATTGAGATGAATTCTGGTTCTTTAGGCCATGGACTATCGTTAAGTGTCGGTATGGCTCTTGCGGGAAAGATGGATCAACGTGATTATCGTGTCTATACAGTGATGGGGGATGGCGAGCTGGCAGAAGGCAGTGTATGGGAAGGAGCAATGGCCGCTGCTCATTATAAGTTAGATAACTTATGTGCCATCATTGACTGGAATGGACTTCAAATATCTGGAACCATTGATCAGGTAATGGCGCATAAAGACATGATAGGACAATGGGAGTCGTTTGGATGGAAGGTTCTATGTGTGAATGGAAATGACATTGCTGAGCTAATTAAGGCATTTGATCAAGCAAGAGCTGTAAAGGGGCAACCTACGATAATTCTTGCAAAAACAATCAAAGGATATGGCTCTAAGGTGATGGAAGGGAAAAAGGAATGGCATCATAAAGTACCTACTATACTAGAGTATGAGCAAATAAAAGAAGAATTACAACAGAGGAAGGAGGCAGTTTGCTTTGAATAAAATATCCAACAGACAAGTCATATGTGATACTTTGATGGAAGCTGCAAAGCAGGATAAGAATATTGTCGTTTTGTGCAGTGATTCTAGAGGTTCAGCTTCTATGACACCTTATGCGGAACAATATCCAGAACAATTTGTTGAAGTAGGTATTGCAGAACAAGATTTAGTAAGTATAGCTGCTGGGTTAGCAAAATGCGGGAAAAAAACATTTGCTCTATCCCCTGCTTGCTTTCTAAGTACCAGAAGTTATGAGCAAATCAAGGTTGACGTTGCTTATTCGGATACGAATGTAACGCTAATTGGGATAAGCGGAGGGGTGAGCTATGGCGCGCTTGGTATGAGCCATCATTCTTTACAGGACATTGCTGCAATTACGGCGATACCAAATATGCGTGTATACCTTCCTTGTGATAGACACCAAACAAAACTACTAATAGAAGAGTTATTAAAAGATTCCATACCAGCTTATGTACGTATTGGAAGAAATGCGGTTGAAGATGTTTATTCTGATGAAAATTGCCCTTTTATTCTTAATAAAGCAAATCAAATTCATGAGGGGCATGATGTTGCAATTATAGCATGTGGTGAGATGGTGGAACCATCTCTTGAGGCTGCAAAACTCTTAAGTAAGGAAGGCATTCATGCTAGAGTACTGGACATGTATTGTGTAAAACCAATGGACAAAGAAGCGGTAATCGCAGCCGCTAAAGACTGTAAGCTTATCGTGACGGTTGAAGAACATTCTGAATTTGGTGGACTTGGCTCACAAGTAAGCCAAATTGTATCTTCAGAATATCCAAGAAAGGTATGCAATATAGCACTTCCTGATGAGCCAGTAGAAGCTGGTACTTCAAAAGAAGTATTCAAGCATTACGGATTGACTGCTGAGGGAATAGCACGAATGGTAACGGAGAGGATGAACGATGCCTAATTATATTATAGGTCTTGACCAAAGTACGCAGGGGACAAAAGCATTGTTATTTAATCACCTGGGTGAATTAGTAAAGAGAATAGATAGGCCACATCGGCAAATTGTGAATAAGGAAGGTTGGGTGGAACATGACCCGGAGGAAATCTATCAGAATTCTCTATCGGTGATAAAGACACTTATTGAGAGCTCTGGTATTGAAAAGTCTGAGATTGCAGCTCTTGGTATAACAAATCAGAGAGAAACTACCGTTGCCTTTCACCCAGATGGGACACCTTTTTATCCTGCAATCGTTTGGCAGTGTGCTAGAGCACAACATATTTGTGATGAGATTGCAGCATCTGGTTATGCAAAGCAGATAAAAGAAGTTACAGGCTTGGAGCTCTCTCCCTATTTCTCTGCCGCAAAAATGGCATGGATACTTGATAATATACCAAATGCAAAAGAACTATCAAAAGCTGGTAAATTAAAATTTGGAACAATAGATACTTACCTTATATATAGGCTTACAAGAGGAAGCTCCTATGTAACTGATTATTCCAATGCATCTAGAACACAATTAATGAATTTAAAAACGTTGACATGGGACAAATCAATTTGCGATATATTTCAAGTCCCCCTGGAATCATTACCTAAGATGCAAGACTCTGATAGTTACTTTGGTGAAACAGACATCGATGGATTTTTACCAAAGCCGATACCAATTCATGCAGTTTTAGGAGATTCTCAAGGTGCTTTATTTGGCCAAGGATGCATAAAAAAAGGAATGGTGAAAGTTACCTATGGAACTGGTTCTTCTGTCATGATGACAGCTGGAGATCATCTAGTTGAGACTGGGGATGGAATTGTATCGTCAGTTGGATGGAAAATAAACGGAGAGGTAACATATGTTATTGAAGGAAATATAAATTACGCAGGTGCCGTTATTACATGGTTGAAAGATGATTTAAAGTTGTTTGATACAGTGAGTGAGTCAGAAGAGTTAGCGAAGTTAGCAAATCCAATGGATACAGTCTATCTGATACCAGCCTTTACTGGGCTTGGGGCGCCTTATTGGGTAAGTGATGCCAAAGGAATGATCTGTGGAATGACAAGAAATACAAAGCGAGAAGAAATCGTTCGTGCAGGGCTAGATAGTATTGCTTATCAAATCCATGATGTATTAGAGCGGATTACTACAACCACCGGAATTAAAGCAAAGGAATTAAGGGTAGATGGTGGAGCAACGAAAAACGATTATCTGATGCAATTTCAAAGTGATATTACGCAGATGCCGTTATATGTAGCTGAAACTGAAGAATTGTCATGTTTAGGAGTAGCGTATCTTGCAGGAATGAAAATTAATTTATATCCAAGTAACATTACTTCAAACATCAAATACCGTGAATATGAAGCTAAGATGCTACCAGAAGAAGTTCATAGGAAAGTATTAGGATGGAAGGATGCACTCAGCCTCATCGTTAGAGATAGAAACTAGAGAAAACTAATATTGAAACCTATCTGTTTTGCAGATCTAGAGAAAACAGATAGGTTGATTCATGTATTTATCAGATTACTGTAATTTTTTTCTAAATTTTAAAGGATAAAATGCTATAGATCACTATTGTTTAGGACTATTTATATGAAAATTAAGATTAAATTAAAATAAAATAAACTTTTTTATTTTTCTTGTTGAAAATTATGGATATGATGGTATAATATACAAAAGTAGATTTAGCAGATTAAAGTATTGCAATGACGATTGACTAAAGTACCTATCGATAACTTTTTAACTTATATAGATTAGAACGAACGTTAATATGAAATAGACTATAAAGATTATTATACAATAAAGAGATTGTATTATGTTTTTTTCTCTATCTATTATTATAGAAAGTTTATTTATTCTGATTGTAAATAGTGGAAGTTTCAAGTAAAACATACTAATTTGTTACCATTATAGTACATAGACGGATAAAGGGGTCGGTCTGCTTTTTAGCGCTGGCTTTTTTTGTTTCATAAATAACTGCAAAACATTAGGAAGAAAATGTAAAAAAGATACATTTTTAATTAAGAAGAATATTCCAAATACTATATTAAAATTTTAGAAAAAATTGCACTATATGAGTTATTAAAATTCAATTACTTTTAAGTTTTCAGTATAATATCTTTTTGCTTGACATGGTAAAATTGTCCATATTATACTGTCTACATATAAAAAAGGAGGAAAATTTATGAAAAAAATTATTAACAGAACTCTTGCCCTTTCTTTAGCATGCGTTATGACCTTTTCATTGGCAGCATGTAAGGGCAAAGACAAAGAGACTTCAGTGAATGACCCAACCCCAACAGTCGAAGGTACAACTGAAACTCCTTCTCCAGAACCAGAGGAGAAAGCAACTTATACACTCAACCTTGCTAGGGAAGCTTCACCAACGAACTGGAATCCACACACATGGGAAACCAATGCGGATGACCTTATGAGAACTTACTGTGCACCAGGCTTCGTAGATGTTACGATTGCTGATGATGGTGTAAACTTTACTTGGGTTTATGAGATGGCTGATGCAATAACAGATATTACATCGACATATGCTGATAAAGCAAAATATGGTATTACAGAAGATACTGGACGTGTTTACCAGATTGATTTGAATAAATTAGCAACTTGGGAAGATGGGACACCAATTAATGCAGATACATATATTTATTCCATGCAGATGTGTTTAGATTCTGGAATGAAGAATTATCGTGCGAATAGTTATTTTGATAGTGAGACAGCAATCTATAATGCTAGAAACTATTTCAATAATGACAAAGCTGGTACCCCTATTTATTCACCAATCTATGATGGTACCGCATATAACGTTGGCGTTGCAGAAACAGATAAGATGTTTGTAGGCCTAAACGAAGTGAATGCTTTCTTTGGATCAAGTTTAGCAGATGCTTATGCAAAATATGGCGCTGCGAAATTTACAAGTGCTGATGGAAAAGATTACTATCAACAGTTAGTAACCTTGGTTGGTGAGAATGAATTTATCCCTGCAAGTGAAGAAGCTCTCGCTGCAATCAAGGGAATTAGTTCCTTATTTGGTAGTGGTTATGATGAAGAATTTACAGAATTGTTGTTCTATGTAACCGGTACTTATGCTAATACTCCATGGGAAGAGGTAGGTCTTCTGAAAACAGGTGATTATCAGTTGACTTATATTACACAAGAACCAGTTTCTATGTTTTATTTCTTATCTGGTATGACAAGTACCTGGATTGTATACAAAGATATTTATGAAGCAAATATGGAAACAATAAATAATTTGAAAGCAACCAAATATGGTACTTCTGTAGAGACATACAAATCCTATGGTCCATATAAGCTTGTTGGTTTTGAAACAGATAAACAGTTTATCATGGAAAAGAATGAAAACTGGTATGGTTATACAGATGGCAAGCATGAAGGTCAATATCAAACAACCACAGTAAAATACGATATTATACCGGATCACAATACTGCACTTCAATTATTTAACAGCGGTGCACTTGATAGTGTTGAATTGATATCTGATGACATGACTACCTATAGAATGTCTGACTATCTTATGAAGACAGATAGAACTTATACCTTTAGATGGATTTTCTCAACTGATTTGGCAAAATTAAAAGGTCTTGAGGATGCCGCTGGTGATGGCTCTAATAAGAGAGTACTTTCCTATGATGATTTCCGTAAGGCAATCTCCTTATCCATGGATCGTACAAAGTTTGTAACTGAAGCTACTTCAGGTTATAAACCAGCTTATTTCTTATTGAACTACTTATACTACACAGATATTGAAAATAATACAGAGTCACAATATAGAAATACCAAGGAAGCAAAAGAAGCTGTTCTTAGACTTTATGACATTTCCTATGGTGATGGAACACCTTATGCTACTGTAGATGATGCTTATGCAGCAGTAACAGGATATGATTTGGAAGCAGCCAAAGCTTTATTCCAGTCTGTTTATGAACAAGCAAAGGCCGATGGAAATTACACCGACGGTCAGGCAATTAATATTAACTGTATGGCATCTGCAGCAGCTTCTCTTTCAGCAGAGGATATTGCACAGCAGGATCTTTTGAATGAGTTTGTAACGGCTGCTACTGTTGGAACCGGATTTGAAGATAAGATTACGTTTACATTCAAGAGTGGTTCTACAACAAGATACAAAGATGTTGCAAATGGTCAAATTGAAATGATTCGTGGAGCATGGGGAGGCGCTGCTTTCTATCCATTCTCAACAATCAGAGTATATACAGAGCCAGAATATATGGGCGGACTTGAATCTATCCATGAGTCATCTGGTTGGAACCCATCCGTTGAAACACTTGATATTACTTATGATTTTGATGGTGATGGAGTTGCGGAAACTAAGACAGCTACATTCCAACAATGGGCTAAATCAATCAATGGTGCTGGTGAATATGCAAATGCCCCAGATACAGCATTGGTAATTCTTTCTTACCTTGAGACAGGAGTACTTTCTGCATACCAGTGTATTCCTTTTGCTACTGAAACTTTAGTAGAGTTACATTCAAAACAAATTGAATATGCAACCTATGATTACAATATTATGTATGGTTATGGTGAAGTTCGTTTGTTAACCTATAATTATAGTGATGCCGAATGGGATGAATATGTAAAATCCCAGGGTGGTACATTAAGTTACGAATAATTATTACTTTAGCTATATTAATCTAATAACAAGCCGGCTATTAGAGGTAAAACTCTAATAGCCGGATTAACTGATGTATCATATGGGGTATATCTAGTATAAAACCGAAGGTGTAAACTATGACGATGTTTAAATATGTATTAAAGAGAATAGGTCTTTTGTTAGTTGTATTTTTGGCAATTATGACAATTTGCTTTACCCTAATAAAACTTCTGGAACCCGAGTTACCGATGATGGGATCACAAGCAGAGGTTGAATTAGCACGAAGAGAAGCACTAGGGTATGATAAGCCAATTATTGTACAATACGGAATATACCTAAAGAATATTGTAACCGAATGGGATTGGGGTACATCATGGAAAATAGACTATATGAAACCTGTAGGAAGTGTTATTGCTTCTAGACTTACACCAACCGTGCTTTTAAATATTTATTCTATTATATTTTCTGTTCCAATTGGAATTTTATTAGGTATTTTTGCAGCTTTAAAAAAGAATAGATGGCAAGATCACTTGGTTTCCACAACAGTTATGGTATTTATTTCTGTTCCAAGTTATGTATTTGCTTTTATGTTGCAGTATTTTATAGGTTATAAAACAGGATGGTTTCCTGTTATTTTATCTTCCCTCCATGACGCGGGCGGAAGTTGGTTTACATGGAAGATGTTTCGTTCCATGGTATTACCGATTCTTGCATTGTCCTTTGGTACAATTGCAAGCTTAGCTCGATTTACGAGAGCTGAATTAACAGAGTCCTTAACAAGTGATTATATGTTGTTGGCTAGAACAAAAGGACTTACAAAGAGGCAAGCAACCGTAAGACATGCGCTTAAGAATGCCATGGTACCAATTTTACCTACGATTATCAGCCTTTTTGTTAGCATTATATCCGGTTCCATGGTTATCGAAAATATTTTTGCGATCAATGGTATCGGTCAATTAACTTTGAAATCAATTAGATTATTTGATTACGATACATTCGTAGCATGTAGTATGTTTTATACAATTATAGGTCTTGGAGGACAGATTATTGTTGATTTAAGTTATGGCTTCCTTGATCCAAGAATCAGAATGGGGGCAAAATAAGTGAAAAAACAGATTGATATGAATAAGATACCACTTGAAAAGTTAGAATTTGCCCAAATTGAAGATGTAATCCGTGATGAAAAATTTAAAACTAAGCCGATTGGATATTTTAAAGATGCGTGGATACGATTTCGAAAAAACAAAGCTTCCTTAATAGCTGCCATAATTATTTTATTTATTATTCTTTATGCTGTTTTGGTACCTTTTGTTGCAAACTACAAGATTGGCGATAAGGAAGGAACCTATACGAAAGCAAGACCGAAGATAGAGTCTCTTTCCTTTTTAAAAGCATTTGATGGCGGATTTGACCAAAAGCTTAACGATAAATACTTAATCTATTATGCTGGAATTGGTATCGGCGCATGTGATTATGAAGGGAACGGGGCTACCTGGGAACAGGGAATGAATTCTGAATTTAATCCAATTATTTCAATTGGTGATGAATTTACGGAGCAGGGAAAGCTATATCGAGAGATCCGAACAGATTCTTACTTAAAAGCTGGTTTTCAATACTTATCCATTACGAAAAATGAACTAGACACGATACTTGCTTGGGAGAATGAGACCGGAATTAAAGTTGTGTACCCAATGGTAGACCTTAATAGCAAATGGATGGATTCCTATAATGCTTCCGATGCTAATTTTTGGTATCGTCACAAAGCCAGCGGTGCTCCTGTGAATGTTAAGGGAAAAACGATGGAACTTGAAGATGTTATGACAGATAGTTTAGTTGATAATTATCTACGAGATGCAAATGGCGATGTTATGTATTTTATGCAAAAAGATAAGAACATGTTGCAAGTACGTGTTCTTTATAGTAATTATTATGTTTATATGAATGGACATGAGCCGAATCATTACTTTGGCACAGACGGCCAAGGGTTTGATATTTTTGTTCGTTTGGCGTATGGACTTAGAACATCGTTATCATTAGCATTAGTAGTTTCACTCATTAACCTTATATTTGGAACAATCTATGGTGCAATAGAAGGTTATTACGGTGGCTGGGTTGATTTAACATTAGAAAGAATCGCTGATATTATATCAGGTATTCCTTTTGTTGTATTTGCAACCTTAGTTCAAATGCATTTGGTTAGTACAGGGAAGTTATCAGTGTTTGCTGGTTTATTAATTGCGTTCTGTATGACAGGATGGATTAGTATTGCCTATAGAGTTAGAACTCAGTTTTATCGATTTAAAAACCAAGAATATGTTTTAGCTGCCAGAACTCTTGGTGCAAAAGACGCTAGATTAATGTTTAAGCATATCTTCCCGAATGCGATAGGTACTATAATTACACAAACCGTCCTTATAATCCCTAGTACGATATTTACAGAGTCTTTGTTATCGTTTTTAGGTATTGCAAATTTTCAAGGAAAGAAAATGACATCTTTGGGAACTCTTCTTTCCAATGGACAACAGTACTTAAGTACAGATCCACATATTATTATGTTACCGGCGTTAGCTATATCATTATTAATGATTTCTTTTAACTTATTTGGTAATGGTTTGCGTGATGCCTTTAACCCTTCACTAAGAGGAGCGGATGAATAATGGAAAAAATACTTGATATTAAGAATTTAAGAGTTTCATTCCGAACTAACAACGGAAGGGTAAAAGCGGTTAGAGATATCTCGTTTGACCTAAATAAAGGTGAAACAATTGCTATTGTAGGAGAATCTGGTTCCGGAAAATCTGTAACAGCCAGAGCTCTTATGGGAATTTTAGCACCGAATGCCATCGTTGAAGGCGGAGAAATTCTATATGACGGAATGGATTTAATGAAAATAACAGAGGAAGAATTCCATCAATTGCGTGGAAATCGTATTTCTATGATTTTTCAGGATCCATTGTCTAGTTTAAATCCAATTGTAAAAATTGGTAAACAGCTTACAGAAGCGATGATTTTAAACGGAAAATCCAGCCAAAGAGATGCTGAAAAGAGATTTAATCGAGTTACATCATTGCTTGAACAAGGAATCGCTGTTGCATATGAGGGAGATTCCGCGAAGATTGAAGCTGGTAAAAAGAAAGTTACTATTTTAAAAAAATTCATAGAAGTTAGCAACAAGCATCAGTTTGAATATAATCAAGCGTATGAAAAATTAGAGTCTTGTATCACTGATATTAAAGGTATTCAAATTGATATTATTGGAAGAAATCAAGATGTACAAAAAAAGTGCGGTGAATTAGAAGAGATAGCACTTAAGGTATTTCATCCATTTATTATTGATAAGAATGATACTGCTTATCGAAAACTTGTGGAACAAGTGAGGGTGGCTGCAGGAAAATATTCAGTAGAAGCTGATAATACTAATCTAACAAATGCTCTAAATAGTCTATTACTTGCATTAGAATCAGTACAGGGGAAAGAAGAACCTAATTTCTTTACCTTAGGATATTATTTAACCTATGCAGATCAACCAAAATCTTTAGAAGAATTTAAACATGACATTTCATCAATGAATCATATGACTAGAAAGTATATTGATGAGAATTTTATGCTTGCTTTCTTAAAGGATATTGCTGCTGCTCTAAAACACTCTGAAGAAGTTGCCATTGGCAAAAGGCAAAATGTTTTAAATAAAGCAGATGATATGATTGCGTTTTTAAGTGCAGATACGATAGAGATTAAGCAATTAAAATCCAAAGTTTCTGAAATGATTAAAACAGTAGAGGATTCTATTGATGATCTTAATATTGTCAAGGATAATACTGCTTATACTTTTAAATGGGCAATGACTTCTGCTATGAATAGCTATATAGAAGCAATTAGATTAAAACATAAGAAGTTTAGAAATCGTGCAGAAAAAATTGCATATGCAAATACAGATTATGATTTAATTGTAAGTAATATGATAATACCTGTAACACGAATAAAAGAGAATTATAGAGAAAAAGCTGATATTAAGGGTTCTCAAAATTTCGATGAGAAAGCGATTGCATTAGTTGATTTCTTAAAGGAACAAAGTGCAAAAATGGTTTATCGTGTTACGAAAGCGATGGCCAAAAATAGAGCAATTCAATTGATGGAAGAAGTTGGTATCCCAGAGGCAAGAAAGAGATATAACCAATATCCATTTGAATTCTCAGGTGGTATGAGACAGCGAATCGTAATTGCTATTGCACTCTCCGCAAATCCAGATATTTTGATTTGTGATGAGCCTACAACAGCACTTGACGTTACCATCCAATCACAGATACTAGAACTTATTAATGGGTTGAAAGAAAAAAGAAAACTTTCTGTTATCTTTATTACTCATGACCTCGGTGTAGTAGCCAATATGGCAGATAAAATTGCTGTTATGTATGCTGGTAAGGTAGTTGAGTATGGTAATGTAAATGAGATTTTCTATGATCCAAAGCACCCTTACACTTGGGCTTTATTGTCCTCTATGCCAGATATCTACACAGAAGAAAAGCTTGAGGCAATTCCAGGAACACCTCCAAATATGATTGTTCCTCCTGTTGGGGATGCTTTTGCAGCTAGAAATAAGTATGCCTTAAAGATTGATTTTGAAGAACAGCCACCTATGTTTAAGGTTACGGATACACATTATGCAGCAACATGGCTGTTACATCCTGGTGCTCCTAAAGTTGAACCTCCTAAAATTGTAACAGAACGTATTGCAAGAATGAAGAACTTGGAGGCGAAAGTAGATGAGTAAAGATAGGAAAGACTCCGAAGTTTTATTAGAAGTTTCTCACTTAAAACAATATTTTAATGGTGGGAGAGCAAGCGTAAAGGCAGTGGATGACGTAAGTTTTCAGATTCATAAAGGTGAGGTATTAGGCGTAGTAGGTGAGTCTGGATGTGGTAAGACTACTACTGGTCGTTCTATTATTAAGCTTTATGATATTACTGGTGGTAAAGTATTTTATGATGGTCAATGCATCAGTGTTGGTATACAGGATTTAATCAAACAACTTAGAAAAGCAAAAAAAGATGGCAATAAGGAAGAAATCATACGTCTTAAGACAGAGATTTTAGAAGGAAAAAAGATAAATAAAAAATATACTTCTAGAAATATTAATAAGATTCAAATGATATTTCAAGATCCTGTTGCCTCATTAAATCCTCGTATGACGGTACGAGAAATCATTGCAGAAGGTCTAACAATACGAAAAATAAAGGACAAAGATTATATTAATAAAAGAGTATACGAAGTTCTTGAGTTAGTTGGATTAGTTCCAGAACACGCAGATCGATATCCTCATGAATTTTCTGGCGGTCAGCGACAGAGAATTGGTATTGCAAGAGCTATTGTACTTGAACCAGAGTTGATTATAGCAGATGAGCCAATTAGTGCTCTTGACGTTTCAATTCAAGCTCAGGTAATTAACTTATTAAATGGTCTTCGTGAAAAGATGGGACTTACAATCATGTTTGTTGCCCATGACTTATCCGTTGTCAAATATTTTTCAGATCGAATTGCTGTTATGTATTTTGGAAAGATTGTAGAACTTGCAAATGCTGACGAACTATTTAAAAATCCATGCCATCCATATACAAGGTCCTTATTGTCTGCAATTCCACTACCAGATCCACATTATGAAAAGCAGAGAAAGAGAATAATCTATACACCGGCACTAGATCATGATTATTCGGTGGAATCCCCATCACTTCGTGAGATTACACCAGGTCACTTTGTATATTGTAATTCAGCGGAAATGAAAAAATATCAAAAAGAAATTAATGAGAAAACTATAAAGCAATAGGAGACGTTTAAAGATTGGATAATAGTAAAAAGTATGTAAAAATTTCAATTGTTGCAGTCTTAATTGCGGTGTTTGTATGTATCAAGAAAACAATCTGGTCTTATGAATCGATTCAAGAGTTGTTTTCAAATTTAAGCGATGTTTTTCTTATTCCAGGAATTATTATTCTAGCTTTTGCAATTTTCGTATATGTTACAAACGAAGGCTTTTTTGATGGATTTGGTTATACATTTAAAACGTTGAAAAGAACTTTTTCAAATGATTTAAGTGAGAGAGAAGATTACTATGATTATAAGGTAAGAATGTCAAAAAAGCAGCGTAGTTATAAACATTTATTTATAGTTGGTGGTATTTTTATGTTAATTTCCATTGTACTTTTAATTGTTTATATGCTTCTAGTTTAGGGTTTAAATAAGAAAAATCATTAAGAGAAGAATTGGATTCGTTTTATTTGTAGAACTAGCAATTCTTCATTAAATAAAAGGGTTTTTGCAAAGTAGATGAGAGATCATCTAGGGAGCAAAAGCCTTTTTAATTTGCGGCTCTATAGACATAAAGTATATTTTAGTTGGTAGTTTTTTGTGCGGTAAATTATGATTTAAAGAATAAAGTACATTGATAAGCTAATATTGATAGTTGGTAAAATATGTGATATTGTATGGTAAAGATTATTTATATTAGCTGTGTATTAGAGTTGGAAGGGATGGGGTTATGGAACATAAGCAGATCAAATCACAAAATGGGAATACGCACTATTGGATTGCACACAACAAAAATGCAGCGGCAAAATGTATTGTTTTTACCCACGGCTTAACTGCGAACCATACCATGTTTGAAAAACAAGTCGAAAGATTTTCTTCGGAGTACACTGTTCTCACATGGGACGTCCCCCTACATGGGCTTTCAAGACCATATCATGATTTTTCGTATGAGGAGACCGCAATAGAACTTCACAGCATCTTAAAAAACGAAGGTATTTCTAAGGTTATTTTGCTTGGAATGTCAATGGGCGGTTATCCAAGCCAGATGTTTGCAAGTATGTTTCCTGAAATGGTGGAGGGCTTTATTGCACTGGACACAACGCCGTTTGGCATGAAATACTATTCTAAAACAGACTTATGGTGGCTAAAGCAAGTTGAGCCAATGGCAAAATGGTTTCCGGACGGTATGCTGAGAAAAAGCATGGCAAAGTCTGTTTCCAAATCGTCATATTCCTACAACAAAATGTTAGAGATGCTGCAACCACTGACGAAAGCAGAAATTATTGAGCAAATGGGAATTGCGTACGGGAAATTTGCGGCAGAGAATAAAGAAGTTACGTTTTCTTTTCCTGTTCTTATTCTGCTCGGAGATAGCGATAAAACAGGTAAAGTAAGAAAATACTGCGAGGACTGGTCTAAACGCACAAGCTATCCGCTACATATTATTAAGCACGCCGCTCACTTTTCTAATGGTGACAATTCCGAACAAGTTAATTTTGAAATTGAAGCCTTTATACAGGGATTATGAGTATAACCCAAATCAAGCAAATTATATATATATTGACTACCAACTATCAATATTTAGTTGGTAGTTTTTTATTGAGGTAAACCTTGCTAATAAAAGTCAAGTTTAATTTTAAAAAAATTTAAAATTATTTATTCTAAAAAAGGATAACTTTAATAAAGCTCATGAAATAATGAGAAAAAAATCTTACTTATAAAGCTCCATCAC
>JAEWHR010000238.1 GCA_023387655.1 Bacillota bacterium | reverse complement strand
TTTTCTGAAACTTCTCATTTTACTTAATGACAGCTTCCACAAGAACATCCGCCACAATTGTGTTCACCGTCTCCATGATCGTGGTGATCGCAATTTGCTTCTGTGCTAGGTATTGTTGCTCCATCTAAGTAAGAAGCCACAGCAACCTCAATATCTCCTTGCATACCCGGTATTACAAGAATGTCTTCATCCATTAAAAGCCCCATGGCAGCACTACCAATTCCGCCACAGATAACGACATTTACACCCATTTCTTTTAATAAATCTACAGTCGCAGCGTGACCGCTACCTGTATTTTTCAGGGTAGACTTACCGATAAGTGTATTTCCCTCCACTTCAAAAACAGTAAAAGTTTCACAATGACCAAAATGTTGGAATACATTTTGATTCTCATCTGTAGTCACTGCAATTTTCTTCTTCATATTTGCTGTTTTTGATTCCACTGGAAGTAACTTAGCAAGTGTCTTAGCAGCCTCATCTAGCCAATCTCCCTGTAACTCTTCTGCTTTACCAGCATCAATTGTCTTAGCAATTTCCGGATTGATTGGTAATTTCGCAAGTACAGGTATACCAAATTTTGCAGAGATTTCATCAATATGACTTTCTCCAAATACACTGATTTTCTCTTTGCAGTTATGACACTCTAAATAAGAATAATTTTCTATAAAACCTAAGGTCTTAATATCCATTGCATTCGCCATATTAACTGCTTTGGATACAATCATAGATACTAATTCCTGAGGGCTAGTAACAATAATAATACCATCTAAAGGAAGTGATTGAAATACTGTTAAAGGAACATCACCAGTTCCTGGTGGCATGTCTACGAATAGGTAATCCACATCTCCCCAAACCACGTCAGACCAAAACTGCTTTACAGTTCCGGCAATTACAGGACCTCTCCAAACAACAGGAGTTTCTTCGTCCTCTAATAATAAGTTAACTGACATTACTTCAATTCCATTTTTCGTAATTGCAGGTAAGATACCAAGTTCATTGGCTTCTGCTTTCTTATGAATACCAAATGCCTTTGGAATGGAAGGTCCTGTGATATCTGCATCTAAAACAGCAGTCTTATAACCCATTCGATTCATAAGAACTGTAAGATATGATGTAACGGTGGATTTTCCTACCCCACCCTTTCCACTCACTATACCGATCACTTTCTTCACTCGACTATACTGATTCATCGGTGCTAAAAAGTCTTCCTTGGATGGTTTTCTTGAACTACAATTGGAGCTACAACTACTACAATTGCTGGAACAGCTGCTTTGTTGTTCATATACTTGTTCGCTCATGTGCTATCTCCTTTATGTTCTAGATTCTACGGTGTAATCCTAGTGTTTATGGTCTAGAGTCTCCTCTTTTCCCAACTTACAAACTTTACATCGCTTTTTGCAGTCACAATGCGAGGTCGCTATGGTGTAATTACCACCTTCTACTAAAACACCTTTTGCTTCGCATAATGCCTCTGCACTCTTTCTTCTTGCTGAGTATAGAATACGTTGAAATGTACCTCTTGATACCTGCATTCTTCTTGCCGCATCTTCTTGCTCTAACCCCTCAAGGTCACAAAGCCTAAGTGCCTCTAACTCTTCTACATTCAGTGTTACATACTCTTTTTTACCGCTCGCAGGTGTAAATACTTTATTCTGAAAATCCGCACACACCCGCCTGCATACACCATTTCTAGGCATATTCAGCCTCCATGCTGCGACTGTTTTTAGGAGTAGCTAAGGCTCAAGTTTGTCGCAGCACAAACTAGGTGAGTGAAAAATTAAGAATCTTTCACTCTTACTCCTATTAAAACATTTACCACACTAGCGAGATTGCGTACTCACGTTTTTTGACGAGTAAATCTTTGCATGTTTACGCAGTAACTGCTATAGCTAACATTTTTATTGTGCATATGCACACTAATAATTATATACTAACGAGAATGTTTGTCAATAGCTGAACTTACTTTCCCTGCATATTGTTTTTCTACCTGCTTAATAACAATATGATAAGATATAAAAAGTAGAACAGCCGCTGCAACCCAAGCAGCAGGTCCTGCTAGACAAATACCGGCATATCCAATAAGACCAGGTAGTACAAATGCTGCGACAGAACGAGCTACTAATTCAAAAACGCCTGCCATTAGAGGCATAAAACTTTTTCCTATCCCTTGTAATACATTGCGGTATACAAAGATTAAGAATAAGAATGGGAAAAAGATCGAACATAATCGTAAATACATCAATGCTGCATCCATGATTGCTTGATTGTCCCCAACATCAAATAAATAAAGCAATGGTTTTGAGAAAATCTGCAGTAGTATCATAGCTAGCACAGAAAAAGAAAGGGTTAACATTGCACATTTTCTGACACCAACTTTTATTCTATCGATTCGATTCGCTCCTAAATTCTGTCCTGCGTAATTTGCCATTGTTACACCAAAGGTTCCAGCTGGTTGGGTTACCAACTGTTCAACCTTGGAACCAGCGGTAAATGCTGCAATCTTATCTTCCCCAAAGAGATTAAGAGCTCCTTGTAAAATAATTACACCAATCGCTGTAATAGAAAACTGAAATGCCATAGGCAATCCAATCTGTAAATGTCTCCAAGCAAATTTTATATCTAAGTGAAAATCCTTTCTAGATAAATGTAGCATCGGATATTTTACATAAGTATATATGACACAAGCAAGACCAGATAAAAACTGAGACAATACAGTAGCCCAAGCTGCACCCGCTACTCCCATTTCAAAAGTTAGGATAAATAAAAAGTCTAAGCCAATATTTAGTACAGAAGAAACTGCCAAAAAATAAAGCGGTGTTTTGCTATCTCCAATAGCGCGTAGTAGGCACGCTACCATGTTATAAAGCATACACGCAAACACACCTAGAAAGATAACTATAATATATTCATACGCCTCTTGTAAAATCCCTTCTGGCGTATTTATTAATCGTAATAATGGTTTTGCAAGTAAAACAGCTAATACCGTTACCACAATAGTGATAAAAATTCCAAGCATTATTGAAGTTGCAACAGAGCGCCTTAATCCTTCCTCATCTTTTGCACCAAAGCGTTGTGCCGCTATGACTGCAATACCACCTGTAATTCCAATAATAAAACCTAAAATTAAAAAGCTAAGCGGCCCAGTGGTTCCTACCGCTGCCAACGCATTTGAGCCAAGACACTGTCCAACAATGATAGTGTCAGTCATACTATAAAGCTGTTGGACTACATTTCCAATTAGTAATGGGATTGAGAAGAATAGTATTAGTTTTGTCGGACTCCCCTGCGTCATATCCTTTGCGTTTGATCTAGCCATTTTTCCTCAATTCTGACGCATTTTGCGCCTTTTCGTAATGAAGGCAATTTATGATAACGCATAAAGCTGCCTGTAAATAAGTAGAGTTTTTTCTTTCACTCGATTCCTGGTTATAGTAATTTTTTAACCAATATCGCTACCATAGAATACCATGATATCTTAGAA
>JAEWHR010000201.1 GCA_023387655.1 Bacillota bacterium | reverse complement strand
ATACTTGTTGGAGGTAGTATTTATCTTCGAATTAGTAGTTCTATGAAACACATGATAACAAACATGAGATCTATAGCCGAAGGGCAGATTAATACAAGATTTCATAGAAAACATAAGGATGAGTTTATGGAGCTTTCTGGGCATCTAAACGGTATGATGGATAGTATTCAAAGTCTACTGTTAGAGGTGAAATCAGTAAGCCAACAAGTAGTAACAATGTCGGTAAAGGTTTCAGCGTCATCAGAAATGTTCGCAGAGTCTACGGGTCAGATTTCTTGTGCTATGACTGATATTGAAGATGGTCTGTCGAGCCAGGCATCGGATTCGGTATCTTGTAGGAATAAGTTAGATGATTTGGCATCTTGGATTAGCTCAGTAGATGATGGTACAAGGAAAATGCAAGAGATAGCTGATAAAACCATGGAATCCATACAAGAAAGCCTGAATCAAATGGAGGTATTAAGAGAAAAGGCGACCAAAACAAATCATATCACACAGACAGTGATTGAGACGATTAAGGAGCTTCACAGTCAATCCAGTGTGATAGGACGGATAATAAAAACAATCGATGAGATAGCAGATGAAACTACGCTTCTATCATTAAATGCTTCTATCGAGGCAGCCAGGGCTGGTGCGGCAGGGCGTGGATTCACGGTAGTAGCAGAAGAGATTAAGAAGCTAGCAGCACAATCCATTGCAGCTACCAATGAAGTGAGAGTAATCGTTGATAAAATCAATCAAAACACTATCACCGCAGTGATGAGTGCAGAACTAGCGGATGAGATAATAACCTCACAAGAGCAGGCAGTACAAAAAACAAAAGGTTCCTTTGATGAACTTAAATTGGAATCTAAGAATTTAATGTTAATAATACATAATATATTTAATCAAGTAAATAAAATGCAAAATAAAAAGCAAGAATCATTGACTGATATGGAGAATATTTCAGCAGTGATTGAAGAAATCGTTTCTTCTGCTACATCGGTAAGGGAAAAGACCGGAAGCCAGTCAGAAACAGCGATAGATCTATATAAGACATCGGAAGAGATGGTTCGTGAAGCAAATAAATTAATGAAGACCTTAGAACAGTTTGATATATAATAGGCGAGGCTTTTGCAGGTTAAGTATTTCATTTGGATACTGGGCTTATGCAGAAGCCTTTTTTGCAGAAAGCAGGTATGGAGTTTTGCAGAAAGCAGGTATAGAGTTTTGCAGAAAGCAGGTATAGAGTTTTGCAGAAGAAAGGTATGGAGCTACTAATTTGAGAAACCAATTATTACTAATATGTGTTATTTATATATTGTCTATAGAAATTGCTTTTGGGGATACAATATTATAGGTTATAGCATAGCATACTATAATATTGTATGCTATAATAATCCTATTCGCTAAATGGAGGTGATACTAGGAATGACAAATCTATTAGTAAAACTATTCGTGAAAAATAGTGAGGAAATTTATGAACAAAAAGTACGAACTTCTTATGGAATACTTACTAGTATTGTTGGGATTGTCTGTAATCTGATTCTATTTATATGTAAGTTTACGATTGGATTTCTTATCAATAGTATCTCAGTTACTGCAGATGCTTTTAACAACCTTTCAGATTCAGCATCTTCTTTGATTAGTTTGGTGGGGGTAAAACTGGCTAGCAGACCGGCAGATAAAGAGCATCCATTTGGGCATGGTAGATATGAGTATATTTCTGCTCTTATTGTAGCTTTTTTAGTATTACAAGTGGGTTTTACTTGCTTTAAAAGCTCTGTGAATAAGATATTACATCCGGAGAGTACTTCATTTGCAGTTATTTCTATCATTATTTTGTTGCTATCGATCGTTTTAAAGGCATGGTTGTCTTTTTTTAATCGAAAGCTTGGAAAACGAATTAATTCTTCTGTTATGAAAGCGACAGCAGCAGATGCATTAGGTGATGTACTAATTACATCTGCCACAGTAATTTCTTTATTTGTTGGTCATTTTACAGGGCTTAGAGTAGACGGATACATGGGTGCAGCGGTATCTATTTTTGTTTTGATTTCTGGATTTAATATAGCAAAAGACACATTGGAACCATTGCTTGGTCAAGCAATAGACCCAAAACTATATAAAATGATAGTAAAAAAGGTAATGGAGTACCCATATATAATCGGTACCCATGACTTAGTTGCCCATAATTATGGACCATCTCATATCATGGCTACAATTCACTGTGAAGTACCAAATGATATTTCTATGGAAGAAGCTCATGAGGTAATTGATAAAATTGAACGTGATATGTTAAGAGATGAGAACATCTTTTTGGTTATTCATATGGATCCAGTAGAGGTTAATAACGAAAAGGTAAAAGAAATTCGCGTTCAGGTAATAAAAAAGGTAAAAGAGCTAGAGGAAAAGGCGACGATACATGATTTTCGTGTGGTCAATGGAGAAACACAGATTAATCTAATTTTTGATTTAGTTTTACCACATCATTATAAACCGAATGAGGAAGAGGAATTAATGCTTGAGTTATTGGAACGAATTAAAGAGATTGATGAACGTTATCAATGTGTCATTACAATCGAGAATAGCTATATAGCAGAAGAATAATCTATAATCCTGGAACATAAAAGTGAGTTACTCAGTAGACAAAAGACATATCCTAAATTAAGGTTTTGTCTTTTGTCTACGGCAACACACAATTTACTTACGAAGGAATTTGCCTCATAAAAAATACGTGGTATAAATTGGTACAAAAAAATAAAAAATAGGACTTGCAAAACATATGACCATGAGTTATAATATCATTCGTGGCTGACAAATGATAAGCTATTGAAAACTAAATATTGGGCTATCGCCAAACGGTAAGGCACCGGATTCTGATTCCGGCATCTCAAGGTTCGAATCCTTGTAGCCCAGCTAATATAAACCTTGAAGACGTATGTTTTCAAGGTTTTTTTCGTATGTTCCATACTTATCATTACTGCATTGAAATATGCAGTTATGTAAGAGGTAGAACCATAGTGTAAAAGAAAAAAGAGGTAATCTTAGTTGAAAACTGGCATTTTATGTTATACAATATGATTTGGAAAGATTTAGTTAAGAAAAAGGCAACAAGTGATAACATTTTTACAAAATACAAAGAATAAGGTCTAAGATTATTTTTGGAGGAAAGAGTATATGAAAATGAGAAGGTATTTATATTATTATCTGTTATTATTTTCTGTTTTATTAACAGGATTGATATGCCTATCAGGCGTTACAATGAAGACATATGCAGCATCAAGTGATTTTGAAATTAAAGAAGGAGTGCTGATTAAGTATAACGGGAAGTCAAAGAGCGTTCAGATTCCAGAAGGTGTTAAGAGAATCAATAAAGATGCCTTTTCTGAAGATTGTAAGGTAGAAACTCTAATCATTCCAGAAGGTGTAAAGGACATTGAAGAAGGTGCATTTAACTACATAAAAACATTAAAAACAGTAAAGTTACCAGAATCACTTACAGAAATTAAAGACTGGACTTTTTCTAATTGTATTAATCTTACCACAGTGAATATTCCAAAATCAGTTACAAAAATTGGATTTATGGCTTTTGATAACTGTAAAAAACTTAAAAATATTACTTTACCAGATAAGCTAGAGGTCATCGACAATTATGCTTTTTCAGATTGTAAATTACTTACTGAGATTATTATACCGAGTAATACTTACTATATAGGCGGAGGAGCTTTTCAAGGATGTGTAGCTTTGAAAAAAATTGTAATTCCCAAATCGGTTTCAAAATTTGGTTGCAATGTATTTAATGATACACCATGGATTAAGGAAAAGCGGAAGAGTAATCCTTACGTTCAGGTCAATGGTATCTTAATCGATGTATCAGCGGTGAAAGGAAAGATTACCATACCGAAAAATGTAATTGGTTTAGCAGAAGAATTATTTATGCAATCAGACATAACAAGTATTACGATTCCGGGGACGATAAAAGAAATTCCGGATTTTACCTTTCATTATGCGGTGAATTTGTCTTCCGTAATTATTGAGGATGGAGTTGAAAAAATAGGAGAATCTGCATTTGAAGGTGTTAAATCATTAAAAAAAATAACGATTCCCCCTAGCGTAAAATACATATCAGATAAAGCTTTTATGGATTGTACTTCACTATCAACAGTAACTCTTAAAAAGGGGTTAAAGGAAATTGGTAGTGAGGCTTTTTACCGATGTAGAAGTTTGAAGCAGATTACAATCCCAAGTACAGTTAGTAAGTTAGGAGAAGGAATATTTAATAATTGTACTGCACTAGAAAAAGCAACAATCAATGGAAAGATGGCATCGATTCCTCCATATGCTTTTTTTAACTGTACAGCTTTGAAAAGCGTTACGATAAGTGACTCGGTAAAAGTAATTGATAACAGCGCATTTTGTAATGGCTATCGTATTACTTCAATTAAATTACCGAAGAATCTTACAAAGATTGGAGATGCAGCATTTGCCGGATGTGTATCCTTAAAAGAAGTAGAATTAGGGGATAAGTTAAAAAGTATTGGTGAATGCGGATTTGCAGGCTGTTTTCAATTGAAAAAATTAGTGTTACCGAAAAGCTTGGTAAGCTTAGGGGCAGGAGCATTATATGAATGTAAAAGTGTTGAAAACTTTAAACTACCAGAGACGGTAAAAGATATAGGATTTATGGCATTACACGGATGTGGAAAATCGTTAATAACAAAAGGCAAAGCAAATAAAGGCTATGCTGGGACATATAATATTTGGGGTTATAAATTTCCTAAATTGCAATATTTTGCCTATGATTGTGCGGTAGAAGAGGGTGAACTATATGGAGCAGACAGTAAGACTGTAACAAGATATGCAGATAGTATTATAGAATTAAATGATCTATTTATGGCTTATCTGAATGAAAAGAGGACATCAGTAGATGAGTATCCATTTCCAGGAATAGAAATAAGAGGATTGTCATATTATTCAACTTTTGGACTAAGTGTTACGGGAATTTATAATAATATGAGCCTCCATAAAAGTGATATATTTGGTGAACCTGGATACATGATAAAAATTGAGACGGATTACGTGTTAGGATCTGCTTCTTTAACACCATCTAGTATGGATAGAATTCGTAAAAACGAGAATTTAAAGGCATATTGTGCAGGTGTAAGTAGCACTCCTGATAAATTATATTATGCGATTTACGATGCATGGATGAATGATAACTCCTACAAGATAAATGATAAAACATGGGTTGTTATTGGTGACAGTAAGGTCAGAAGTAATGAAGAGGGGAATTGCTTTTATCTAATCGAAAAATAGGGGGATTTATATTATGAAGATAAAAAATAAAAAAATAGTCGCATGTATTGTCGTCTTTCTTGCATTATTTTTTTGGAAGGGGCAAATGCAAGTTACGTTGGCAGAAACTAACCAGAATAATAATGCCGATTTCGTTATAACCGATAAAGGTAAAACATTAGAGGGTTATAAGGGAAATATGGAGGAGGTCATTATACCTGAAGGAATAGTTGTAATCTCGGAATTTGCATTTAAAAACAATAGTAATGTGAAGAAAGTAGTGTTACCAAATTCAGTTACAACAATCGGTAAGGATGCTTTTTATGGGTGCACTAACATGGAAAATATCAACATACCTAATTCAGTAATAAGTTTGGGGGATTCGGCGTTTAGTAAATGTACCTCATTAAAAAGCATAACATTACCTCAAAGTATTCAATTCGTAGGAGATGATGTGTTTGGAAATTGTACTAGCCTTGAGACGATCACAGTGTCAAAAGGAGTTCCATTAAACAATGTTACTATGTTAGAAGGCACGGAATGGTTGAATATTGAGAGGGAAAAAGGGCTTGTTATTATAAATGATATACTACTTGATGGGACCAATTGTGAAGGGAAGGTGGTAATACCCAGTAAAGTAAAGCAGATTGGTGAAGGAGCATTTTATCAAGCAAGATACATAACAAGTGTAACAATACCAGATTCTGTAACAAGTATTGGTTCTTATGCATTTAAAGAGTGTTCTAGATTAACAAAGGTAATTATGGGAAAAGGAGTAAAGAGCATTGGACATTTCACTTTTTTTGGTTGCAGAAAATTGGAGACTATTACTGTTCCAGATACAATAGAATCCATTGGTCAGTCCGCATTTGAGAAGACAATTTGGATAGAGAATCAGCGTAAAAAAAATCCTCTAGTCATCATAGGAACAATCCTTATTGATGGAAAAACTGCAGAGAAGAAAGTTGTTATACCATCTAAGGTTAAAGTTATTAACGAACTTGCTTTTGAATATAATGAGAAGATTACTAGTATTGACTTAGGTGAAGTAGAAACCGTTGGATTTGCAGCATTTTTAGAGTGTATTAATCTATCTAGTGTAGTGTTTTCTAAAAAGCTAACCTCCTTACCAGAACATATGTTTGATGGATGTGTGAGTTTAAACAAAGTTACTGTACCAAATCATATAAAGTCAATCAGTACAGCATTTATCAAATCAGGGATTGTGAGTATCACGTTGCCAAAGAATCTAACTAAAATAGATGACAATGCTTTCTTTGAATGTGAAAAATTAGTTAATATAAAAATTCCTAATACCGTTAAGGAAATTGGAAAAAATGCATTTATTAGATGTTGGTCACTGAAGCAGATTGTGATTCCTGATAGTGTTAAAAAACTAGGAATTAGTGCATTTGCCGGATGTATTTCCCTGGAAAAAGTAACACTATCAAAGAATTTATCAGAATTAATGGATGGTACCTTTGAAAACTGCTCAAAATTAACTACAATTGAACTTCCGTCAAGAATAACGACGTTAGGAAATAGAACATTTTATTATTGTGATCTTAAAAAAATAGTATTGGATAAAAATATAAAATCAGTAGGTGGTAAGTGCTTTGATGAGAATCAGAATTTGGTACTGACTGTGAAGGGGAACAAAAATCTATATAATGAGTTAAAAGAAGAAGTAGAGGGAATAAAAAAACTTGTTTATGTTGCCAAATAATA
>JAEWHR010000058.1 GCA_023387655.1 Bacillota bacterium | reverse complement strand
TAATATTTTGGTTGTTTACCAATCGTTGCAAGAATTCCACCATCTACATAAAGAATATGTCCATTTACAAAATCAGATGCCTCCGATGCAAGAAATACAGCCGGACCTGTCATATCTTCTGGTGTTCCCCAACGAGCAGCTGGTGTTCTTCCAATAATGAAATCATTGAAAGGATGTCCTTCCTGACGAAGTGGTTCTGTCTGTGGAGTTTCAATATACCCTGGGCCTAGACCATTACACTGAATATTATACTCACCGTACTCCGATGCTATATTCTTTGTTAGCATCTTTAAGCCTCCTTTGGCAGCCGCATAGGCTGATACTGTCTCGCGTCCTAATTCGCTTGTCATTGAGCAAATATTTATAATTTTACCATGACCTTTTTTTATCATGCTAGGAATTACTGCCTTAGATAATATAAACGGTGCATTTAAGTCTACATCTACTACTTCACGAAAATCCTCTACAGTCATCTCACACATTGGAATTCTCTTAATGATGCCTGCATTGTTTACTAAAATATCAATAACACCAACTTCACGTTCAATCTTACCTATCATTTCTTGTACTTGTTCTTCGTTTGTAACATCACAAACATAACCGTGTGCTTTAATTCCGTCTTTCCTATAATTTTCTAAAGCACCATCTACAGATGCCTGGCGTGATCCATTTACAACAATTGTTGCACCTGCATCCGCATATGCTTTTGCAATTGCATAACCTATTCCGTGAGATGCACCAGTAATTAATGCCACTTTACCTTTTAATGAAAACTTCTCTGTAAAACTCATGGTTTCCTCCATCTACTCGCTGCGACGCGTACTTTATCTTAGTTAAACACGCATTTTTGTTCAACCTCTTTTTCTAATGTAACCCATTTATAAGACCTGATACAGCTAGCTTACCCTTTCTCTTTCATCTAATACTTACGCGAAACAAAAAAAGAAGACCTGTGTCATTTCAAAGCACAAGTCTTGTTAACGATAGTTACATGCTATGTTCCCGAAAATTCTGCATTTATCATTTTATGGCATTTTTCCATATCTGTCAAATCTATAAATAGCAAATTTCTTCTATCTTATAATAAAATTCCTCATAAGATAAATGCTTATCAATGAAAAACCATAATTCCTTCTCCTCTTCCTTTGCGGCTCTCATAGAAAACATAGTGTTATTACTTCTATTTCTGTCATTTTAATATGTGAATCTATCGATGTAAAATCAATTAAATACTTGTTATTTAGACGATTTAAAGACCTAAAGAACCCGAATTCGCGTAATAATTTGCTGTCTTAATAATCTCCTCTGGATATCCTATTCGCTCTAATAATAGAATTGCATTTCTTGTTGTCGTCGCTCCAGGATATAATTTGTAATCAAATGTTACATCGCTATCTTCTAAAACTTCTCTAAAATGATAATTGTCACAGAGCTCTTTTAACAATTCAGTAAGTTCTACATCATGAGTTGCGACAATTGCAATACAGTTTTTACTAGCTAAATATTGAATAACAGCTACTGAGGCTGCTATTCTTTCAACGGTATTTGTCCCACGAAGTATTTCATCAATAAAGCATATCGTTGTTCTTTCCTCATTCAGAATATTTAATATTCGATTTAAATAGTTTATTTCAGCGATAAAGTAACTATCTCCGCTTAAAATATCATCTCGCACTGCCATAGAGGTTACAATTGAAGACTTTGGTATACAAAATTGTGTTGCTAGACAGGTATGAATGCTTTGGGCTAAAATCGCATTGACTGCAATTGCCTTTATAAACGTCGACTTACCAGAAGCATTAGAACCAGAAAGAATGATACAACGGTTAATCGTAATCGTATTTGTTACCGCATCCTGAATGAGTGGATGATAGATTTCTTGCGCTTTTATCGTATTTAAATCATAACAAAATTCTGGAGTACAGAAGAAAGATAAGCTATGTCGAAAGGATAAAATCGATATTGCAGCATCAATCTGACCTATACTATGATAAATTTTATAAAATAAATCCTTTTTCCCCTCTAATGCTTTCATAATCTTATGATATTTCGTAAAATCAACTAAAGTTATCCCTCGAATGTATTCAAATAATAACTCTAATCCAACTCCACTCAATCTAGTTTGTGTATGCATTTCTAATGATTGTACACTTTTTGAGAAATTGCGAAAACTAGTCAATGGTTCCTGTAATTCTTGAAACTTCTCTTCATATGAAGTTTCTTTACTTTTCGCCACCTTTTTTGCAGTATTAAGTAATCGTATAATATACGATAAAGTTACAACACTTGTTTCGTATTTAGCATGCTGACATTCGAATACCACAAGGTTAATGGCTGCATTTGCTATAAGCAGTGTAATAGCTAATGCATTTTGAAATACTAATGCTCCAATAATACTTACAAACAAAAAAAACTGAAGTATACGATAAATTGAGACATGTGGAATTTCAAAAATATCTGTATGGTTTAAAAAAGGAATTAGGAAGTTTCTTGGCTTTTTTCCTAAAACAAGCAGATATTCCATCATTTTAATTCGTTCTTTCTCTCTGGTTTCAAAGAATTGAATTTTTTCTTCCAGACGAGACAGTTCTTCCTCCGTAAAGTGGAGCTGATGGAGGATAGCATAAAGATATTCTTCTCCAACAGAGGAACAACATTGATTTATTCTAGCATACACTTTGTCCATATCTAAGTCATTCCAAGTAACCTCGTCCACTTGTAACTCAATTGGAATCTGTTTTTTTATTTCTTCCCAATATGCTCCAATTCCTTCAAAATCATAACTGCGCTCTTGTGGGATTGTGCCAAATCTCTTTTGTATATACTGTTTTCGACTTTTTTTAATAAAGTATTCTTGAATGATTAAAGCTAATATAACTCCAAATAAAAAGATTCCTAGTACTATAAAAAATGAATTCATTTTAACTCCCTCTTTGTACCATAACACATAATAATCGATACGCCTAGTAAACCATTTCCTGTTTAATAATCCCAATCTAATCTGTGGCTTTACCCCTTACAATAGTATTGGTAACTTTTCAAACCATCACAGGTACCTAACGCCTGCGCCCATATATAACTCTGTTTAACGCTAAATTATTACTCTATTCTTTAATCATATTACAATTGGACTGTTAACTGCAAACAATTATTTTACATTATAAACCATATATTTCGAAAAAGATAGCATAAATACTATGAGCATTGTTTGATATCGTTCCTGTACGACCTGTCTAAATATAATACAAAGATAAAACAAAAAAATAAGATGGTTAAAATTAGTAAATTCATTTATAATAACATCACGTATTAAAATTGTAATAGTTACCACGATTTATATACAATTCATTAGGTAATAAACTATATTATGGAGGATTTCATGATCACAGTTAGACTAGAAGAAACACGAGATTATCGTATTGTTGAAGAAATAACAAAGTTAGCATTTTCCTATCCAGAGCGAATTGAACGGTCAAAAATAGGTTGTTGCCTAGAACATTATATGGTTCATTCCCTACGACATAAAGATGGTATTAAAGATCTTAGTTTTGTTGCTGAGATGGATGGGAAGATAATTGGACATATCATATATAGCAACGCATACATACAAAAAACAGATGGAACTAAAGTTAACGTTCTTAACTTCGGTCCTC
>JAEWHR010000199.1 GCA_023387655.1 Bacillota bacterium | reverse complement strand
AAAATCAGATGTTATAAGGATTCTGAGCAAGAGAAAGTACGGCAGTTTTTAGAAGTACTTGAAGTGAAAGAAACAGGTACTGCCTCAATAAAAGTTGCTGACCGTATTGAGCAAGTTATGAAAAGAGTTAGTAGGAAGAAGTAAGATGATTATTTTAAGTAAGTCAACGTTTAAATAAGACTAAAAAAGATTAAACAAAAAAGATTAATACAATAAAGACTAAAACAAAAAAGACTAAAACAAAAAAGACTAAAACAAAAAAGACTAAAACATTGAAACATAAACAAAAAAAGACCCAAACGATTACTTACATGTCAAAACATTAAGTAATTGCCTTGGGTCTTTTTTACTGTTAATTATCGAATGTCCTTAATCTAAGTTTGATGGAATTATTCGAGTTAACAATATTATGGTTGTGGTATGCGTGTGATTTCAGGAATTTTTTCACTTCCATCTTCTGGAGTCTGTGTTGGGGTATTTGTTTGATTGTTCGTAGTATTTGCTTGAAGCACTACGTCGACATTCATTTCCTTATATTCCCCATTAATTAATCGCATCAACGTAATTTTTACCGTTGTTCCATAACGATAGGAGGTAACCGCTTCTCTTAATTCGTCACCTGTTTTTACCGTTGTTCCATTTACTGCGGTAATGATATCTCCTTGGTAGATACCGGCCTTATCAGCTGCACCATCTTCTACTAATTTATAGACATATGCTCCAACTGGCCAATTGTAGGCAAGTGCATATTCTTCATTTACATCCTGAGGATAAACTCCTAAGTATCCTTTTTCGTCTTCTGTAAGAACTTCACGGTTCATTAACTCATCCACGATTGGGTAAGCTTTGGATATTGGAATAGCATATCCCATTCCCTCTACATTTGTGCTAGCAAGTTTCGCGGAATTGATACCAATAACTTCGCCTTTAATGTTAATTAATGCACCACCACTATTTCCAGGATTAATAGCAGCATCGGTTTGAAGAACTTCTAATTTACTACCAGTATCAACAGTGATTTCACGCTCTTTGGCACTGATATAACCAACGGTTACGGTTTGACCATAGCCTAATGCATTTCCAATTGCTATTGCCATCTGACCTACTTTTACATCATCAGAATTGCCGAGTTTCGCAACCTTTATTTGGTCAAGGGTTTCTTTCTCTAAGTTACTCACATCAATAGAAATAACAGCAAGGTCAGAGGAAGAATTACGTCCCTTTACGGTTGCCTCCGCAGTAGAGTCATCAATAAAAGTTACAAGAATCTTACTTGCGTCAGCTACTACGTGATTATTAGTTGCAATCAGCAATTCTTTGTCTGTTTTACCAATAATAATACCGGAACCGCCGCCATCAACTTCTTGTCCGTATTCTTGACCCCAGATGTTAAACTTTTGATTTACAGTACTAGTAATTGCTACGGTGGCAGGCATAGTCTGTTCTACAATATCGGAAACATCTGTGCTTTGTATTGTGACGTTCTCGGATACAATTGTGGAAGCAAGTTTATTTTCTTGGCTTACAGGATCAAGATTTAATCCGTTCTTATTGATGGAACTTTTGTTTCCTTGAGAAATAGAATCTTCATAGTTTTGGTATAAAGCATTACATCCAAGGAAAGCCAAGGAAGCGATAAATCCAAAGGATGCAGCTTTTAGAAAAAATCCTGTTACCTTACCAACTTTTGAAGGTTTCTTTACTTTCGGGGTATCACCAGTAGGAGGCGTATGATAGAAGTTTTGGCTTTCACTACTGGAATTATAATTGTTTGTGTAAGAAAATTGTTCCTGATTATTGCTATTACTAGTTTCTCTATTCTGGGAGGAAGAATTGGAGGTGTTTTGATTTTGTCCAATTTGCTCAGCCCAGAAGCTGTAAGTACTTTGAGATTTTTGTTGATTATCGTTAGGATTATCAAAACTAGGATTGTTCTCTGCCATATTACATTACTCCTTTATACATAAAATAATACTTGCATATTTAATAAAAGTGTCTATAATTGAAATCTGACATATCAGCAGACGCTGTTTTGGATTTCTTTGTTCCATAGTATCAATAGTTTGTGAATATAGTGTGAAGAAATGTTTAAAAATCTATTTATTTGTAAACTATCTGATATAATTAGTATAGTACGTGCCATTTGGTCACTTTTTTTGATGGTAAGAAATACTTAAGCTCACTGCTATAATTCTGCCATAAATTACTATTATGTTAAATATGACACGTATGACAACATGTAAACTTTTTTGCTGACAATGTGATAATCAGATTCATTAAAAGGAGTAATGAATGATAAAGGATAATCAAAAAACATTAAATCGAGTTCATATAATTATTGATGGTATATTAATTATATTGGCGTATATTGCCGCTTATTATTTACGATTTTATATTTTACAAGCATTTCATATATTTAAATTAGGAGCCGATGAAAAATTTTATGGCTTACCTACATTAGCGCGTTACCTCTATATATTAGTTCCAGCATATTTAGTAATATATTCTTCTTGTAATATATACAGATCTCAACGTAGTCATAGCAAACGAATTATGTTTTGGAACTTAGTGAAGTCTAATATCATAGGATTCTTATTTTTTACCTCTATTCTTTTTTTAGCGGAAGATATGGATGTATCTCGTAAGTTCTCTGGTACCTTTGCGGTGGTAAATGTTTTGTTTGGTGTCGCTTTTCGATTAATACTATCGAAAATTTTAAGTGAGATGCGAAAGAAGGGCTTTAATCAAAAGCATATTCTTATTGTTGGTTATAGCCGTGCAACAGAAGGTTATATTGACAGGCTTACCACAAATCCAGATTGGGGTTATCATATTTATGGTATTCTTGATGATACCATGGAGGTCGGTACTACTTATAAAAAGGTAAAAGTAATTGGAACTACAGATGAATTACAATCAATCCTAGAACATAACGATTTAGATGAAATTGCAATAACCTTAAGTATTAATGAGTATTCTAAGTTAGAGTACTTGGTAGGAATCTGTGAAAAGGCCGGAGCACATACGAAGTTTGTTCCCGATTATCATAATATCATCCCAACAATACCAGTAATGGAAGATTTGGATGGTATGCCAGTAATTAATATTCGTAATGTTCCTTTAAGTAATACATTTAACAGTATGATAAAGCGACTGATAGATATCTTTGGTGCTATCGTTGCGATTATCCTGTTCTCAATACCGATGGCTATAGTAGCTCTTATTATTAAGTGTACTTCACCAGGGCCTGTTATATTTTCACAGGTACGCGTTGGTCTTCACAACAGAGAATTTAAGATGTACAAGTTCCGATCGATGGTTGTACAATCGGAAAAGACTGAAAAGAAGGCATGGACAACTGCAAACGATAGCAGAGTTACGCCGATTGGTCGCTTTATTCGTAAAACTAGTATTGATGAATTACCTCAACTTTTTAATATCTTGCGTGGTGATATGAGTATGGTAGGTCCAAGACCGGAACGCCCTTACTTTGTAGAGAAGTTTAAAGAGGAAGTACCACGTTATATGATAAAGCATCAAGTACGTCCAGGTCTTACTGGTTGGGCTCAAATCAATGGATTTCGTGGTGACACCTCAATAAGAAAACGTATTGATTGCGATTTATATTATATAGAGAACTGGACACTTGGCCTTGACTTTAAGATATTATTCTTAACTATATTCAAAGGATTTATTAATAAGAATGCCTATTAGGTTATAATTATTGGTATCTGATTAGTATGAG
>JAEWHR010000187.1 GCA_023387655.1 Bacillota bacterium | reverse complement strand
AATTACCCTACTGTCCTCATTCTTATCTAGATGAAGTAAATATAACTCGTTCTCTGCATCATAAGAAAATCCCCCAGATAATAACGTATTACACGAAGCTTTATTTTCTTCTTCTGGCTTTACAATAATATGTTTCGCTCCATCCTGTTTCTTTATTTCATCAATCAACAGACAAATTGTATCTCTACCAAATCCTTTCCCTAGATAGTTCCTATCTCCTATTAAGTAATCAATACTGTAGGTACCATCTAATTCGACGTTACCATGCCAGTCCTCACCACTTTGACCATATTCATAAAACTGACAAAACCCAATTGATAATCCTTGATATACCACTATAAAATGATGAATCCACGAAAATACATCTGTTCTATGTGTAATTTCGTTAATCCAGGATAGTGGGTGCTCATACCACTTAGCAACGTAATCCTCATGGAGCCAGACTTTCATTAAATCTAAATCACAATCTTGAAAAATCCTTAAACTTAATCCTTCCCTCATACTCCCTCCTTATCGAATACATCCTTATCATAATTAAACTATATACTACCCTTAATTACCTAGCAAGTATAAGAATTTAAAATAGCCTACTTCTTAATATAAGTAGATTATCAAATGAAAAATAGGAGATAATTATTTTAAAATAGAAGATGTTTATTTGATAAATGAGCAAGGTAAAATATGCTTGCTTATTAAATTAGGCTCTGTTAGATACAGCTTAAAAGGAGGGATATACATCCCTCCTTCGATTACATTTTATACCAAGGTTCCTATTTGAACACATTTAAATAAACTTCTCTTTTTCTAATATTCCACTAACTTATCCTAGTAATATATTGACAATACACATAGACATTTTGAATCTTTTTTGCTTCCGAACCAATTGGAGTAAGAATCACTGGCTGTGTTTCAGAAGGTGTAATAAATAACTTGAATGCAATAGCATCTTGCCCAACTCTCATATTCGCTATATTTTTATATTTGATTCCTCTCTGTTCTATACCAAGATAATGAAATACGATTTCCTCCAAATCATAACCAGCAAAGCAGCGAATGATATCATCTTCTTCGTGCATCTCGATAATCGCCTTAGCCTCTTCAAAACTTAACCCACTACATCTAAACTCTCCCACATTCATGATCGACATTACATTTCTATTGTCTACTAAAAGTAGTGGTAAATCCTCTCTCCTCATCATCCACCTCCCATTTTTCATACCCACATTAAGGTTCTACGTTTTAGTAAGCTTATTACAATATATGAATTTTATTTAATTCATAGTACAAGAATCCTACGAAACATGTGATCTATAAAACAATGAGTTATATAATAACTAGGAAAGCAAAATGCTTTAATAAGTTAAAATTACTACCACTCTGCGTCCTTCGACATTCTATTCTCAAAGTATGATATTACCTTACTTGCAATATTATCTGGATATACAATGCCTTTATTTTTGCATATTTCTTTGGCGTCTTCATAAAAGATAGGCATACATTCTTTCACCATCCTCTCAACGGAAGAGAACTCTGCGGTTGTAAAATATTTGGTAAGATGTTTTTGTTTATCGCTCGGAACACAATGCTTTACCTTGCTCTCCCAAGCTCCCCAATCCAATTGATCATATTGAGAAAGCAATAAATCAACATGACTATGAAAGAGAATATCAATATTTTTGATTAACTTAAATATGTCTTTTCGTTTAAAGTACTTGATCAACATTTCTGTATGAAACCAGTAGGTATCTATGGCTCGAACGGTATCTGGGATATCGTTGTTGGTTCGGTAGCCACGATCAAGAAATCGGCCCACTTCACCATCTCGATCAAAAATAATATTTTCTCTGGTACAGCCTTTACAGTGTTGTCTGCACATCCAGTCTTCCGGAAAATCTTCATTAATGATAAAAAAGTCAAACTGATGCAAGTTTTTTCCTAAGCGTATGACACTGCAATAATTTTTAAAATGATCGTCATTGAAGCTTTCTCCCCAAAATATCAATAACTCATCCGATGCTTTTGTCAAAATCTTTGGTACATCCAAAGCAAATTCTTTAAAATAAACATCTGCAACTAAAAACACCGGATCATAGTCGGAGTAAAGGTCGGATTCCCCTCGACTGATCGATCCAAAATGCCATCCCCCTTTACATCTATGATCCGATTTTAATAATTCTATTACTCTTAAAAAAGCTTCTTCTAAATCTTTATGCATCTTACCACCTCCTGGTTCGTGATACGTTTATCGTACCACGAGAGATTATAGATGTATTGTAGATTTTAGTCTTTATTTTGTTGATTTTTATCTTTTACTATGCTTGATGGAGAAAATTTTATTCCCTTATGTAATGACCTATATTTTGCAGGAGTATTCTTATATACACTTTTAAATATTTCTATAAAAGACTTTACATTAGAAAATCCATTATTAAATGCTATAGTAGTTATAGTCGAGTCACTATTCATCAATTCAAGTTGCGCATGAGCGAGCCTTATTTTATTAAGATAGTTGTAATAGGACTCTCCTGTGCATTTTTTAAAGAATCTAGAAAAATAAGTAGGTGACATACCAATATCATCTGCGATTGTATTGAGAGAAAAAATATTATCATAATTTTCTTCCATATAAGCTAAAATTTTTTTAATCTGATGCATATCTTTTAACTCACCCTTAGTATAGTTCACCTCTTTTTTCTTCTTACAATCCTTTAATAAAACATAGCAGATTTTTCTTAATACAATCGAAAGCTCTATTTCATAATATTCCTCTTTCTTTTCAAAGATTTTAGCGCATTCTTTGATTAATTCAACAACTTCCTTTTTAGCCATATCCTGTCCAGTGAAATCAAACTCATAATTTTCTAACTCTGGACAGTATTCTTTTAATAATTGAAAGGATAACAATAACGTTATAGTATGAAATGGTGCCCTATCCTCTGCTTTTGTCTCATGAAGCTCACCACTATTTACAAAGAAGAAATCATCAGTTCCTACTTCTATCTGTTTTTGTTTGACATAACCCCTAATACTCCCTGATAAAACCAAATCAAATTCCAGATGTTCATGCCAATGAAGCGGATAATGATTATTACCATAATTTGCACTTCCTAAATATATCCTAGCTGGTATTACTGAGTCCGTTTCTATTCTTTCTTGATAATAATTCATACTCCCCTCCATTGTTGTATTCATGTAAAACTCATTGATTTAACTTATCTTTATCTTCTACCAAATGATATCAAAAATCCGAAGAAGAATAAGAAAGATAGATTACCATGATTATCAGTAAAATATTTCGACATCTCAATTTGAAATTTTGTCAACTTCTCTATTTCCGAACGTTTATATCCTCTGCTCATATAGAACTCAACTCCCTGTTCTGACATAGCATGTTCTTCTGTTTGATAAAATCCTCGATAGGTTCGATAAGAATTACAAAGTTGCTCATAGCCTTTGGTTTCTGGGGTTATAAAGGATACTTTATCATTCATTCTTACATCAACATCCTTTAATCCTATTTCTCGCATAAGAAAAGGAAGACGCATTCCAATTGCATAATCCCTCCCCTCACATTCTAATTCCTTAATCCACAATTTTCTCCAATCGAAAGAAGTACATAGTGAGTCATATTTAGTTCCATCTGCATAGAAACCAACGTTCTCAATCTCTCTATTTATTTCTACACAAATCACAAGCCCACCTGGTAGGACAGCCTCTTTCATATTTTCCAAAATCTGAAGAGGATAATTCATATGACGTAAAGCCGCTTGGCATATACTTAGATCATACTTACGTTCCGTTTTAAATTGATAGATATCAGTACTAATATAGGTTACATTTGCTCCATTAAAATTCTTCCGTGCTCTTTCAATCAAGTATTCACTATCTACCCCCGTATAAGTGCTTCCTTCTGGGAGTAGCGGGAGTATTCTCTTACCAAGATCACCATCGCAGCAACAAAATTCAATGATATCAATCGGTTCCTGAATTCTCCATACCTCTTGAATGAGATAGTTAAGATAATCCTCATTCCAGAAGAATAGTCGATCATTCTCCACCACATCTACTCGGTTCTTCCAGTTCTCTCGATTATCCGTATTACGAGGCATATACTTCAAATTTTTTATCGGTTTTAACCCCATAAGTTCATCCACTGAGACTTGAAAATAATCTGCAATAAGTGGTAACAAGGTGATATCAGGCAATGTAGTTTTCGTCTCCCATTTGCTAACCGATTGAAAGGTTACCCCTAAAAAATCTGCTAACTCTTGTTGACTGACTCCTTTTTGCTTTCTTAATTGTGCGATTTTTAAATCCATAGTAGCCGCCATATCAATCCTCCTTTTTTTTGATATCACAAATATACCATATGATACCTTCTTATCCTATAACGTAGTTTCTTATAAAACTCACGCAGTAAGCGAGTTATAATTTCATACTATTATTTTACACCATTTACAATCTCCGTACATAAGAAATAGTATTTCAATCCATATTTTGGTATAATATATTCGTACTATATGAATCACTAAATTGCATTAATACATAAAACTCTATGGTCTTTTAAATATATCACTCTTGCAACTCGGATTGCAAAAGATAATATGAAACAGTTAAATATAGGAGGTTCTATGATAGGAATTTGTACGAACTGCGGAAATCACCACTGGGATAAAGAAATCTCAGAAGATAAGAACAGAATTATATGTAAGCTGTGTAATCATCAATGGAATTTTAAATCACTACCGCTCTTTATCTTAACTGGCTGTAGCGGAGTTGGCAAAACCACTACTGCGCAGGAGCTGCTTCAAAGAGAAACAAACTATATCGTTATGGATGCAGATATTCTCTATAATATCATGCCACATGAAACAGAAGAAGATTTACAAAAATGGGTGGAATATATCATGGAGTTTTCTATAAATATCATGCAAATAGGTAAACCACTCCTATGGACAATAGCTGGAGCTTTAGACAAATTCGAAGCTACTTATCATCGACGTTTTTTCACTAACATTTATTATTTAGCTTTAATTTGTAGCAAGGAAGCTTTAGAAAAGCGTATGAGAGAAGGTAGACATATTACAAATGAAGATTGGATTCGCAGTTCAATTGACTACAACCAATGGTTCATGAAAGATGGTTCCTTGCCAAGTGGCTGTATTGACACTTACGATATTACTGAAAAGACAGTGTCAGAAGTAGCGGATTATGTTGACCAGTGGGTGAGAGATAGGGTTTATACATTCAATCACCTCTACAAATAATGTTATTTCTATAGTTAATTTCTATAATATCTTGATTTTTGAACTTATATCATAGACACGAAAGGTTAGTTTCCTATGTATTAGCTTCATGAACTGAATAACGGATACTTCCTATTAACAATGTTTAATACTCACCTTTTAAATTAATGTACCGTACTAACTTTTCGTGTCCATTGTTTTTATTAAAACCACTTGTCTTAATCAGGTATTATGTTTTCTATGAATTGTGTTTTCTTTAGATTATTTCTTTTATGAATTATTGAATATTCAAACTATAGAAAATAGTTATTTGTTTAATGTTTCTCAGCTCGTAATTACTAACATCTCATCAATATCCAAAAACACAAGATCCTCAATTTTAAGATTATCAAATTTTACGTTCTTTTTAACTTTCAAATTTTCAGGTCCATTCCATACCGTAGTAAATATAAAATCAGTTCCAACCTCCAATAGCTTTTTAAATAGTTTAAAATAGGATTCATACTCCTCTCTTAAAACATGGTAATCTTCTTTTTCTTCTTGCAAAATAACGTCATCAATAACTCTGGAAGGAAGGTTCATATGACTTAAGTCTTTTAATTCAATATCTTGCTCCTCTTTTGTTAAATAATAGAATTGTGATTCTCTATATAAATCATTCTTGTCTAAATATGCTTGCATTTCATCCCGTTTCCGCCTATTCTTCTCAATTTTTGTACGTAGATTACTAGGCGTTCCTGAAGGTATCTCTTCCTCTAATTGCTCCATATCAATATTATTTCTCCATTTATTATACTGGTTCCATATACCTTTAAATTGTCTTAATTTTTCATTATAATTTACCTGAAGCTTAAGCTCTTTTATTTGAGATAGCAAACTTATTTTTTCTTTTCTAATCTGCTCTAT
>JAEWHR010000229.1 GCA_023387655.1 Bacillota bacterium | reverse complement strand
GTATAAAACATTCACTCTGTTTTATACACTCTTTTCAAATTAATATGCTTTTTGTACGGACAATGGTGAGCTAATCAACGCTGTGTTATTGCTGTAATCCACAAAATAATTATTTGTTAAGATTACGTATGGAACTGTACTTAAGGACTGGTTAAAGCTTAAGTAAATCATATTTCCACTAACAAAAGTACTAGTTGGTGATACATAGCTACTGCCATTGTAAACCTGGAATGTTCCTGTTCCTGTGATAGGTTTGGACATCTGGATTTCGATTCCATAAGGAGATACTTGCTTACAGCTAACAACAGAAGCACCTGTGTTTTCAACCAAAGTAAGTGTTGTGTTGTAAACTCTCATTTCACCGTAAGAACCATTGTATCCTTTTAGTCCTCTAATTGTTAATGCATGAGTACCTGTATTTGATATTGCACCATTAGCAAATGTTAGAACTACAACAGCTTTATTATTATCCTGTTGTTCAATTGCTGCACTAATAGGATTTGTATAAGTACCTAATGTATAGTTGGATACATTTGCAACACTTGATAAATCAAGCTTATAATTAAAGGTTACAATAATCTTACTTGGATTAGATGCATCTTGTATTACAGAAGATGGTGCTGGTAAGTAAGAAGAATTTCCTGCAGATTTTTGAACCTGTATTGTTGTTACAACAGATGCGTTGCTTAAATTATCTACAACAAAATCTTTTGGAATCGTAAAATTATAAGTACCGCTATCTAATGACTGATTATCTAACGTAAGCGTTACGGTCTTATCTTCCACTGTACCAGCGTATGAAATCGTCATTGGTAAGATATTACCATTGTTACTATAAACTAATGCTGATAAGGTGCCGCTAAGGTTACTTAAGTTAACAGTTTTACTGTAGTTTAATATTAACTTATTCACTAATGCACCATTTTGCATGGTACTAGTTAATTCATAGCTAAGTAATGCTGGTGGTGTTGTATCAAGAGTAAAATCTACTGCTCTTGTTTGACTTGCATTTGATGAATAGCTAGCATTGTAGTTTCTCCATCCAGAGAAAGTAACTACCTGATTTCCTGTGAGACTTGTATTGATAATTGTGTAGTTGACTTTTTTATTATTATCTGGATCTACGATACCATAAGAAACCAAACCGTCTATTTTAGCATAACCTGCCGTTTCAATTGGTGCATCAAAGGTTGCAGTTAACTGTGTTCTACTTACCCTTTCAACCTTTAAGATGTTAGCGATTGATTTTTCTGTAGCATCACTTCGAACAATGACAGATAGTACGTAAGGTTCTGCTTCATTGCCTTTTAAATCTCTAATTCCGGTCATCTCAACCATTGCATTAACAACTTTTTGACCAGTTGCCATCAAATCAATTGTTAATGTCTTTTTATCACTACTTAACGTATAGTTATTTGCATTTCCAAGATAAGATTTTGTATAGGTATTGCTCTCACCATATACTTGTAAAATATTAAGTCTTGAAATATCAATAGCCTCGCTAAAGTGAATCTGTGCTTTATAACCGTTATCGCTAATGGTTGTTTCTTTATACATTGGTCCAACAGTATCCACAAAATCATTTTGGAATGTCGTTGCTTGAACTGGAGTTCCATCCACTGTTTCAGCCTTGTTAAATACGGTTGTTACATAAACACCTGCAAATTCTCCTGTTGCTGTAATATGAAGTTCTGTCAGATTACTAGACAATTTTGCACTTAAAAGTCCTAATGCTGATGCATTACTGCTTGGTGTAATTGTAACTGCAGCACCAATTAAGTTACCATTTCCATCAATTACGCTTGATTTGCTAATTGGTGTATTAAAAGTAATCTTAATCTCATTGGAGCTTACTAAGGTAACTCCCGTAGCTTTTGGCTCCGCAACAGGTGTTGGAGTTGGTGTAGCCGTTGGAGTAGGTGTTGCTGTCGGTGTTGTTTTAGGTTGAACTAAGATATAAGTTCTTGCAACAACCTTATTGGTAGATTTCATTGCTTCTGTCTTATTCACACCTATTCTTGCTTCTAATACGGTAATTCCAGGCTTAATTCCTGTAACAATACCAGCTGAGTTTACTGTTGCATAAGTAGTATCTGAGATAGTGTAGTAAGTAGAATCCGTTGAAGTCGTTGGTGTTAACTTTGTATTGAAGTCATATTTGCTACCCACTTCAATAATATGCGCATTCATCTGATCATGCACATAATTTAATGTAACCCCTGTGGCTGGTATACGTTTCTTTACTGTTATCTTACTACTTAACTGCTTTTGTGTTCCATCTTTAAAATACACTGTTGCAGTTAGCGTTGCAGTACCTGCAGCAACTGGAGTTACAAGTCCCTTACCATTCACTGTGGCAACTTTTGTATTGGAAGATTTCCACGTGGTTCTGGACACATTGGTACCATTTTTTACTGACAGGGTATATGTATTTCCAACCACCACCGTCTTGCTGGTTGCGCTCAAAGCAATGGTAGCTGCATAAGCATTCTCTGTCTTTCCAACTGCTATTGTACTGAACATTACTGCAAGCATCACCGCAAAAGCTATGAATCTCGCGTTTCTTTTTTTCATTTTTTCTCCTCCTTGTGTCATATTCAGGACTTTTCTCCTTTATATTCTAATCCTAGAGATTAGTTTTGTCAAAACTATGTTAAAACACAACTTAATGGTAAATTAAGAAATATGTAACAATTTTGTTTGGTTGTGAAATAAGTAGAAGTATTTAGCAAAACCAATCAATCATTATAATCCTCTCTTTACCGTAAGTTCAAAGGTTTTCACAGCCATTCCACCAACCTCTGCAGTACCCTTCTTTATTGCTGTAACCGAAACCCTAAGCTTATGAGGAGTTTCACCTTCCATATTTCCAAGGCTTAACGGTACATAAACAAAACATTGCTTTTTCGAGTTGTTGTTAAAATTCAATGTCTCTTTATTCTCTTTAAACAAGGCATTCTCTTTGGTAATACTGTCCTCTGATGGGTTTAATAAAATAAAATGCCCGTCATCCATAACCCATGAAGTGAACTTAAAATCATAATCTTTGGATAAGGCATTGAATTTCTCTTCATCAAGGGATACACAGATGTAATTCTTATTATGAACAGTGGCTGTAACTTCATTATTACCTACATCTTGTATGATTTTTTTATAGTCTGCATCACTATAATTCTCATAGGCTGTGCTAACAATATCAACTTTTATATCCTCTGGCAGTAATATAGATTCTTCTGGATCTAGATATATAAATTGCCTTGCTTCGTAACTTCTTTCCAAATAGCCTTTCTGTGGATTTTCAGAATGCTTTACACGTATCTCAATTGTACGTTTCCAGGTTACGTTAGGCAACACAAAATCCCAACTAATTGTATTGTTTTCTTTATTTAACCTATTCCCAGGTACGTATTCTTGATATACTTTACTTATCCCTCTCTCATCCGTTGCGATACAACAAAAAATAAGATCTGACGGCTTTTTAAACTTCTCTCCTGTAGCGTTTGCAGTAGCAGTTATCTTAATTAAACTAGCATTAGCTTCCTTTGTTACCTCTAAGTTTATCGGATTCTTAGTACCTGCATCATAGTAATCCACCTTTGTGTCTTCATTTTCAATGGAATGAAACCCTTTCACTCCAGTGATAATTTCGTAAGTTCCAGTACTATAATTAAATGATTTTTTATTATTATCTTTAGAACCTTCCTTAAATGTGTATGCCCCAACTTGAGAGAAGTAATATTTATCGATTACTGTCTTATGACGGAACATATTTTCACCAATTTTAATATTAATATTATGTGGTTGAGATAGATTTACTCCACAGTTTAGATTAGAAAAAGGAAATGATATTGCTGCTAAACTAGGTATGCTCTTAATATTCACTGTAATATCACCATTTACAGTGACATCTCCAAGTTGATAGAAATCTTTATTATCTTTTGGATTTACATATATCTTACGTCTTGTTTCTGGCATTGGTTTGCCATTAGCATCACAAAGAACCAGATTATAGATTCCTGGATAAGTTGGATACCAGTAATATTTACTACCTGCCTCTCTTTTTACGTTAAATATAGATGGAAGCAAATTAATAAAAAAATCCTCCCCAAGATTTTGTAAAAATTGAATTGTTTTATTTGGTATTCCTAAGGTTGTAAATATACTAAGCATCGTATTTTTTATTAAGGAATTACTATTTGGGTTCTGATTTTGACCATGTTTGCTTGCATTTCCATCTTGCGATAGACCATTTTCACTGTTTTGAATATTGGTTATTACATTTTCTTTGTAGATAGGCTTTGTAAATAGTAACAGCTCATGATTTAATTCACTTATTTCCCCCTCTAACAGGATTGAAAATTTGCCTTGATAGCCTGAAACTTCAATTTCTGACCATTTACCTACCTGCGCTACAATTGGAAAATCACTGGTTTCTGCAAAGTCACTGTCCGTAACAATCCTTGGGGAGTTATTATTCGCACTACTACTTGCAAAAACTATAGGGGCATTACCATTTCCTATCATTATACATAGAAGAGACATAACCAATATGTATAATATTATTTTCTTCCCTTTCATTGCTTTACCTCTCTCTAGATTTTTCGTAATAAATACAGTTCATCACATTATCACCACCACAAAACAAGGTGTTTTTATCTTTTACTTTCCCACTCCCTTTCCTAATTTTTAATTTCTATGTTGCTATAGACCACAGAGCTGATAATTGAATAGTAGTATCAAGCTTATTGAATACAAATATCTATGTTATTACCCTGGATATTATTCTCTTGACTTAGATTATCCAGCAATATCTGATTAAGCACTATAGAGATCACAGAGTTCTTAGTTACATCTTTGATTTCAATGGTATACTTTGTATTTACACCCTCAACAGTTTTAATCACTTCATAATCTTGGATAGAATAAACACTAATATAATTTGAAAGCTTTGCCTCGGCATCACCATATTCTAGACTTCCTGTCTTTTGTAGCTCTTCTGGAAGACTCCGATCTTCTGTTACTACTTCTGAAAGGACAATTTTTACCGTGTTGACATTACTTAAGTATATCGTATCGCCCGTTACCAGCTTTTCATTCACCATAAGATAGTACTGATATTGCCTTTGGGCTATGTATTGTAATTCTTTCTCATCTAACCACTTGCTTAATTTTTCTACGCAATAATTTTTCGCATATTCTTCAAAATCCACATTCGTAGCTATATTCTCCACTGCTGCAACTTTAACAGCCCCACTACTTTTTTTATAAATATAATTCCCCATGAAGATATTCCCGGCAAGGGATAGGATTAGTAAACATGTCGTTATTGTGATTATCTTATTTGATTTCATTTGTACCATCCCTTCTTGTTATGAAATCTTAGATATTTCATTTTGCATTACATATTTATACTAATTTGGGTTTAACAAAATTGGTGTTAATATCCCCTGTTCCTTTTTCATCCCCCGATATTTCCCTTTGGGAAGCTTCTTCTTTTCTCACCTCTATTTGAAGAATAGTAAGGTTTACATTGTTTGTTTTTGCTTTCTTCTTATTTCCCTTCTCTGTATTAAAAATACAACAACAAATTTGCTTGGAAAGACTCTTTATCTTTTCTTTCACTTCCTCAGACTCTGACACCTTAAGTTCCCCGCTTTTTAGCACTAGAGCCAATGTGTCAGTAGCTTGAGCAAATGATTGTACATAACTGAGATGCTTCATATCTGGTACTTCAATCAAAATCA
>JAEWHR010000213.1 GCA_023387655.1 Bacillota bacterium | reverse complement strand
TGTCCAAGGAACTCGATGTCATTTGGATATTCACCATTTTCAACCCAAGTTCCAATTAAGTCACAAAGGATTCTTCTAAAGTACTCATGACGAGTATAAGATAAGAAGCTTCTTGAGTCTGTTAACATACCTACAAAGTTAGCAAGTAGACTTAAGTTAGCTAAAGATGTCATTTGCTCTGTCATACCAGTCTTATGATCATTAAACCACCATGCAGAACCTTGCTGAATCTTACCAACAGCAGTAGAGTCCTGGAAACAACCAAGCACAGTACCAATAGCAGCATTGTCTGTTGGATTTAAGGAGTAAATGATTGTCTTTGGTAATTCATCTGTAGAATTTAATGCATTTAAGAAGTTTGCTAATTCTGCAGAGGAACCTTCCGTATTGATACAGTCAAAACCAGTATCAGCACCTAATTGATTATAACGGAATACGTTATTATCACGCTTAGTGCCATAATGTAACTGCATAACCCAACCAAGACGGTTATACTCTTTTCCTACAAATACCATGAATGCAGTTTTAAACTGTAATTCTTCCATAGCGGAGATAGTACCACCAGCTAATCTCTTAGCAAAGATAGCTTCAATCTCTTCTTCTGTAGCTGGTTTGTACATTACATAGTTAAGTGCGTGGTCAGATACTTTACATCCCATAGAATGAAAGAACTCTAGACGTACCTTAAGAGCCTCTTTTAAATCTGCAAAGCTTGCAATTTTAACACCGCTAACGGATTCTAACTTAGCTAAGTAATCAAGATATTCTGGTTTTTCTAAATTCATAGCTTTGTCTGGTCTCCATGCAGGTAAAACCTTTACATCAAAAGAAGTATCTTCTGCAATCGCTTTATGCCACTCAAGGGAATCAATTGGATCGTCTGTAGTACAGATAGTTTCTACGTTAGATTGTTTGATTAATCCGCGAACGCTCATCTCTGGTTGTTGTAACTTTTCATTACAAAGCTTAAATACTTCCTCTGCAGTCTTAGCACCTAAGGTACCAAAGTAATCAAAGTATCTTTGTAACTCAAGATGACTCCAGTGATATAGTGGGTTACCAATTGCCTTTTGAAGTGTTTCAGCCCATTTTTCAAATTTTTCAAAATCGCTAGCATCGCCTGTGATATATTTTTCGTCGATACCATTGGATCTCATTTGACGCCATTTGTAGTGATCGCCACCGAGCCATACCTGTGTAATAGTATCAAAGCTACGATCGTTTGCGATTTCCTCTGGGTTAATATGACAGTGGTAATCGATGATTGGCATCTTTGCTGCATACTCATGATATAAAGTCTTTGCAGTTTCTGTTGATAATAAGAAATCTTTGTCCATAAATGGTTTCATAGTAGTCCTCCTTGTGTTTGTTCTTATTATGATAAAAAACCATTGATCGATGCAAAAATTATTTATTAAAATCTGTAGTTTTTCGTACGATCAAATCGTTTGATATCGTTGTTTTATTTGGTACATCATTTCCATTCAAAACACGCATTAAAGTTGATATAGTACTAATACATAATGTTTCAACATGATTATCAATGGAAGTTAATTCAGGATCACAGCAAGTGGTTAATAAAGAATTATTATACCCAATAATGCTAATATCCTGTGGTATCTGTTTGCCAGAATCTTTTATGAATTTGATTGATCCGATTGCAAGTAAATCTTCAGCAGTTACAACAGCATCGTATTGTAAGCCTTGTTTTGCCAAAGAGTTTAACAAATTTTTAGTGTCTATTAAGTTATTAGGGCACATTTGCATTAAATCTTCATCGAGAGGTTGTTCATGGGCAGTGATAGCAGCTTTATATCCACTTAATTTTTGTAAACCGCTATATGATTTTGAATTATACAAATACAGAATTCTTTTTCTTCCCTGAGTGATAAGCTTGCTAACTGCATCATAAACTGCCTGATGATCATCGCACAAAGTACAATATATTCTAGGATGACTAAGATATCCATTTATCAACATAATAGGAACTTCGTCAGCAGCTTCCATAATGTATGCATTATCTTTTTTATTGGCTTCAAGAAAACTAGAACCTACCATAACAATAGCATCTACACGTTTTGAAAGTAGTAGTTTTAGATATTTCTGCTTTGTATGTAGTTCGTAACCAGTACAGCATAGGAATGAATCGTAACCATTTTTCCGAAGATTTTGCTCTAAATGATAAACAGCATTAGCGAGAAACGTATCAGAAGAATCTGAACACATTATGCCGATTGTCTTCATCGTATTTAAACCAAGGCCTCGGGCAAAAACATTCGGAGTATAACCAATCTCTTTCATAACATCAAGTACTCTTTGCTTTGTTTTCTCACTTACATTCGGATTTCCATTAATAACACGGGAAACCGTGGCAATGGAGACGCCAGCTTTTTGTGAAACATCATAGATATTCATATTCGATTTGACTCCTCCTTAGGTTATTTTATCCTTCCCTTCTAGAATTCCTAATGCATCAACATGTCCACCAAATAAGTAATTAGAGTGATTTTGTCAAGATATGGTAGAAACTCTCGAGGCAATGTAAGTACTTTTATTAGAGAAGTTATGTAAGCGCTTTTATTTTCCGAATTGTAAGCGCTTACAGTTTTAGCATAATACAAGTTGAAATTCAATTCCTATTATACTATACCCCTAAAACACTGACAAGAGCAAATTGTTAAAAGTTTTTCATTTATTTTTAGTCATTTTATATAGATAAAAAAAAACAATGAAAAAGCATTGACATATGACGTGAATACAGGTAGAATTGGTAATGTAAACGCTTACATTAATGAACGGAAATTTCCTTGAATTATAATTTATTTTTGGAAAATACTATGTAAGAAATGTAAGTCTAGTAGTATTATCGCGTATAAATCGGAAGAGAAAAATGGCTTGCGATATGTATACATAGTATGCGATATCATAGCCTATAAAATTGCATGCTTATCTTAAGCAATAAAAAAGACAATAAAGGAGAATCAGGAATGAACATTCTTAACAAATCAATTTCAAAAGCAAAAGAAAGACCAGTTAAGGTTCTTCAATTTGGTGAAGGTAACTTCCTTCGTGGATTTGTAGATTACATGATCGATGTTGCAAATGAAAAAGAGGTATTTGATGGTAGCGTAGTTGTTGTAAAACCAATCGCTTTCGGTAACCTTGATATGTTCCATGAGCAGGAATGCCAGTATACATTATCTCTTCGTGGTAAGGAAGATGGTCAGACTAAAGTAGCAAATCGAATCATCACATGTATTTCTGATGCAGTGGATACTATCAATGAATTTGATAAGTATGAAGAATATGCAAAATGTGATACCTTACGTTTTATCGTTTCTAACACAACAGAAGCTGGTATTGTATACGATGAGACAGATGAGTTTAATGCATGCCCACCTAAGACATACCCAGGTAAACTTACAAAGTTTATGTTTGATAGATTTACTTATTATAACGGTGACGAGAGCAAGGGTCTTATCATTATTCCTTGTGAGTTGATCGAAAACAATGGTCCTGAATTAAAGAAATGTGTACTTCAGTTTGCTAAGCTTTGGAATCTTTCTGATGAATTTGTTGCATGGGTTGAGAATGCTTGTATTTTCTGTTCCACACTTGTTGACCGTATCGTAACAGGTTATCCAAGAGAAGAAGCAGAAGACATGTGCAAAGAGTTTGGCTACAAAGATAACTTAATTTGTACAGGTGAACTATTTGCTCTTTGGGTAATTGAAAGTGACAAAGATATTTCTAAAGAGTTACCTCTTGATAAAGCTGGTCTTCCAGTTATCTTTACTGATAACCAGAAACCATACAGAGAGAGAAAGGTTCGTATCTTAAATGGTGCTCATACTTCTTTCGTACTTGCATCCTTCCTTGCTGGAAATGATTTTGTTAAGGAATCCATGGAAGATGAAACAGTTCGTAAATTCATGATGAGTACAGTATTTGATGAAATCATTCCAACTCTTTCCTTACCAAAAGCTGAGTGTGAAGAATTTGCTAACGCGGTAATTGAACGTTTTGAAAATCCTTTCATTAAACATGCATTATTATCCATTTCCTTAAACTCTGTATCTAAGTGGAAATCTCGTTGTATGCCAAGTTTAAAGGGATATGTAGAGAAGTTTAATACACTTCCTAAGCATTTATGCTTCTCCCTTGCTGCATTAATGAGTTTCTATACAGGAACAGAAATGAAAGAAAATGCTTTAATCGGACACAGAGGAGAAGAAGAGTACAAGATTTTAGACGATGCATTTGCACTTGAATTCTTTGCTGCAAATAGCGGAAAATCTTCTAAAGAATTTGCACAGGCTTACTTAAGCAATGAAAAATTCTTTGGTGAAGATTTAACTAAGATCGAAGGTCTTGTAGATACTGTTGCTTCTTATGTAGATGATATTCGTGCAAATGGTATGAGAAAGGCAATGGAAAATCTATAATCAAAAAGCATTCATTTGAAATTTAGAGAAATTTTCAAGTGACGGCAGAAGGAGGATTTTTATGCAAGAATTCGTAAAAATAAATAGCAAGGATAATGTAGCAGTTGCACTTAGTGACTTAACTAAGGGTATGACCTTAGAGGTTGATGGGGTATCTGTTACTTTAACCGAAGACATTCCTCGTGGACATAAATTTACTTTATCAAAACTAAGCGAAGGCGAGAATGTTATAAAATATGGTTTCCCAATAGGCCATCTTACAAAAGAAGTAGAAATGGGAGCTTGGGTTCATACTCAGAATATAAAGACTAACTTAGGTGAGTTATTAGATTATAATTATGAACCAGATTTTACCCAGTTAAAACCTCGTGAAAAAGCTACTTTTATGGGATACCGAAGAGATAACGGTAAAGTTGGTATTCGTAATGAAGTCTGGATTATTCCAACGGTAGGCTGTGTGAACAAAATTGCAGAGGCAATGGAAAAACAGTTTAAAGAGAAGCTTACCGGTAGTGTAGAAGACATTATTGCATTCCCACATCCATACGGATGCTCCCAGATGGGAGATGATCAGGAGAACACTAGAATAATCTTAGCTGATCTAATCAATCATCCAAATGCAGCAAGTGTATTAGTCCTTGGGCTTGGTTGTGAGAACACTAATATCGCTGAACTAAAGAAATACATTGGGGAATATGATGAAAATAGAGTCAAGTTCCTACAATGTCAAGATGTTGAGGACGAAATGGAAGTTGCAGAAGGTCTTATCGAACAGTTAATATCCTATGCAGCAAAGTTTGAACGTGAACCAATTAGTGCAGATGAATTAGTAATTGGTATGAAGTGCGGTGGTTCCGATGGTATGTCTGGAATTACTGCAAATCCAACGGTAGGTGTTTTCTCTGATATTTTAGTATCTCAAGGTGGAACAACTCTCTTAACTGAAGTTCCTGAGATGTTTGGTGCAGAAACACTACTTATGGCTCGTTGTGAAAATGAGGAGTTATTTGAGAAAACTGTAGAAATGGTGAATGATTTCAAAAATTACTTCAAGAGTCATAATCAAACAATTTATGAAAATCCTAGCCCTGGAAACAAAAAGGGTGGTATCTCTACATTAGAAGATAAGTCGTTAGGATGTACTCAAAAGTCTGGTTCAGCTCCTGTAAGGGATGTCTTAAAATATGGTGAAATTGTTAAGACGAAGGGATTAAACTTATTAAGTGCTCCTGGGAATGACTTAGTTGCTGCTACTGCGCTAGCTGCATCTGGTGCACATATGGTACTCTTTACAACTGGTAGAGGAACACCATTTGCTTGTCCAGTACCAACAATGAAGATATCAACGAATACACCATTAGCAATGAAGAAAAATAATTGGATTGATTTTAACTGTGGTACTTTAGTAGAAGGTAAGACACTTGAAGTTTTAGGAGAAGAATTATTCCAATATGTTCTTGCGGTTGCTTCTGGTCAGAAAGTGAAGTCAGAAGAAGCAGGATTTCATGATATGGCTATTTTCAAAACAGGTGTAACACTTTAAAAATAGCAGATATTTACGCATGGTTTTACTACCAAAGATGTGGTAAAATAATAATGTCCTTATTGCTCAGTTTACAATTACCATACAGGTTAATTGTTTGAGATTTCTAGGATAGTTGCTAAAAATGCAAGCAAACTATCTTAGAAAGGTTGCACTTACCTCTCGTAGAGGTTACAATAGAGCAGGTAAGTAAGCAATGCGCAAAGTATGCGCAAATAGAGAAAACTATTGAAGATAAAGGAGATATAAGACAATGGCAAAAGTAGTAACAATGGGCGAAATTATGTTAAGATTATCCACTCCAGGATTCCAGAAATTCATTCAGGCAGAAAGCTTTGATGTATGCTACGGTGGTGGAGAAGCAAACGTTGCAGTTTCTTTAGCAAATTACGGACATGAATCATCTTTCGTAACAAAGGTACCAAAGAACGAAATTGGTGATTGTGCAGTAGCAGCTTTAAATAAAATGGGTGTTGATACAAAGAACATCGCTCATGGTGGAGATAGACTTGGTATTTACTTCCTTGAGACTGGTGCAGCAATGAGAGCTTCTAAAGTAGTTTATGATCGTGCCCACTCTGCAATTGCAGAAGCAGATATTGCAGATTTTGATTTTGATAAAATCTTTGAAGGTGCTGACTGGTTCCACTTTACAGGAATTACTCCAGCTGTATCTGATAAGGCAGCTGAGGTAACTGAGGCAGCTCTTAAGGCAGCAAAGGCTAAGGGAATCACTGTTTCCGTTGACTTAAACTTCCGTAAAAAATTATGGTCCTCTGAAAAAGCTCAGAAGGTTATGACTAACTTAATGCAATACGTTGACGTATGTATTGGTAACGAAGAAGATGCAGAAAAGGTTCTTGGATTCAAGCCAGGTAACACAGACGTAACAAGCGGTGACTTAGAGTTAGCTGGTTACGAAGATATCTTCAAGCAAATGGTTGCTAAGTTTAACTTTAAGTATGTTGTTTCTTCTTTAAGAGAAAGCTACTCTGCATCCGATAATGGTTGGTCTGCTTGTATCTACAATGGTGAAACTGGTGAGTTCTATCATTCTAGAAAATACAGAATAACACCTATCGTTGACCGTGTTGGTGGTGGTGACTCTTTCGCAGCTGGTGTAATCTGCGGATTTGTTGATGGTAAGGACTTTAAGTCTGCTCTTGAATATGGTGTTGCAGCTTCTGCATTAAAGCACACAATTCCTGGAGACTTCAACCTTGTAACTCGTTCTGAAGTTGATGCTTTAGTAGGCGGAGACGGTTCAGGTCGTGTACAAAGATAATTAGACAAAAATAATGTAATAGCTATGGGTATTGTGTCAATAAGAACAATACCCATATGTGATATTCGGAATTAGATGAAATACTTGATCTAAAATCAGATTCTCTAATTCCTATAACACTATATAAATAATTGATCAACCACTCTATAGCAAATCTATTACATACTAGTTTGCTTTAAGAATATATAGAGTGTGAACCGCAAGTTATAGACAGCGCTGTTACTATATATTTGCGTGTGAAGCGTCGTTATTTCTTCTCAATTTCAAAAATCAGCGCAGAAAGAAGGTTATTATGGAACTTAGAACAGCTGCATCTCCAAAAGATGTAAAACACTACACTACAGATCGTCTTCGTGAAGAGTTTTTAATTGATGATTTATTCAAAGTAAATGAAATTAAACTGGTTTACAGTCACATTGACCGTATTATTACAGGTTCCGCTGTACCAGTGAATCAGGAATTGAAATTAACTGCTGGTGATGAATTACGTGCAGAATATTTCCTTCAAAGAAGAGAGATGGGTGTCATCAACATCGGTGGAAAAGGAACCATTACAATCGATGGTACTGTATATGAATTAGAGTATAAAGATGGTATGTATATTGGTATGGGAGCAAAGGATATTTCTTTTGCAAGTGTAGATGCTACAAACCCAGCTAAATTCTATATCAACAGTGCACCAGCTCACACAACTTATCCTACGGTTTTAATAAAACCAGAAAATTGTGTGAATGTGGAACTTGGATCTTTAGAAGGCTCAAATCACCGTGTTATCTGCAAGTACATCCTTCCAGGTCAGGTTGAGAGCTGTCAGCTTGTAATGGGTATGACACAGCTTAAGCCAGGTAGTGTATGGAATACAATGCCTTGCCATACTCATGATCGTAGAATGGAAGTTTATTTATATTTTGATATGCAGGAAAATGATATGGTATTCCATTACATGGGAGAGCCAACAGAAACAAGACATATCATTATGAGAAATGAGCAAGCTGTTATTTCTCCAAGTTGGTCTATCCATTCTGGTTGTGGAACGAAAGCTTATACTTTTATCTGGGGTATGGTTGGAGAGAATCAAGACTTCGATGATATGGATGCTTGTGATCTAAAAGATTTAAGATAAGAAAATTTAAAATAGTTTTGTAACGCCTGCGGTTTTAGGCAGTTGTCTATAATCGCAGGCTTTTTTTCAAAAAAAATATATAGTGGAATCGATGGAGCAGTTTTTACATTGAGAATACGAGAATGGAGCATATTCTTGTTCTAATAATAAGCTTATTAATTTTCATAGTAACTAGGAATTGGGAAGTTTTATTCTTAGTTATAAAGGGGAAAGGTACCGGTATCATATATGAATTTGAATCAATTCTTTCAAGATTATTTAGTAGAGTATCAACATGAGTTAGGTAGTCTTAAGGGCTATGAAATGGGCATATTCCTACAAGGTTGTATGGGGATGTATCAAAAGACGAAGGAAGAGTGCTATTTACAAGTTTTGAAAACATTAGCAAAACAGCGAATTACAGATGAGGGTACTCTGAAAGACGAATTTAAAAAAGATTGGCAATTAGATAATTATCATTTTGGAATGATTCTTTTCTTCTTATGGAATCAGACGAAAGATAGTAACTATGAGAAAGCACTCAAGGAGCTTGGTAGCACTTTTTACTCTTTATATTGTGGAAAAAATCCAATGTTTGAGAAGGAAGACAACAACGCATTGGAATTATATATGGTTCAGCCTTTCTATACATTTTACGACACCATATATAATAAAAAGGAACACTACCTTGAAATTATGGAACAATTCCAAACGATTAACAAATTCCCAAATGATAGTAAAAAAGCGACGCTATTTGTTGATTGTTTTTCTGGAATGTCAGAAGAGATTTATGAACATTATTTCACTTTATTAAATCTAACAAAAGATACCATCAAAGCTATTCTAGCAAATCCAAAGGATAACAAATTATTACTAGAAGATGATGTTTTGGTTGATGGTGAAGCGGTAGAAAATACTGTATTTACCTCCTACGCTGTACTAAAAGCATGTCATTACAAGATTTTATTAGCAGAAAAACATGAGACTACAGGAGCAATCCTTTTCCATGCGGCTATGGAAAACTATGTTTCACATCAAAAACAGAATGCAATAAAATCAGGACAAGAATTTTTAGACAATATAAAAATGATGGGTATCTTTATGATGGCGTATTCCTATCTGCCAGGAAATTTATAAAACGATTATTACAGAGTTATTTTGTATGAGAGAACAAAAAATTATTGTAATAAAAAAAGGCGCTAGAGAGCCATAAATTAGTTGGTTGAAAGAACTAAAAAAGTTTTTTCGATATCTTGATTAGTACGTGTGCTAAATCGCACAGATAGGAGTTAAGATGAAGTTTAACGTGATATTAAAAACTGCAAGAACCGCAGTGATTGAATTAATAGGACAAGGATATTATTATACTGATACAGAGTATGAAATCTATGTAAATAATACATTATACGCAAAAAGCAATAAAGTTGTGCAATCTATTCATAATCTTAAACCAAACACAGAGTATGAGATTTACGTAAAAAACAATGCAGAAACTTCAGATGTAGTAAGATTACAGACAGAGTATGAATTTGTAACTCTAAATGTAAAAGAATTTGGTGCTAAAGGTGATGGTATTCACGATGATACTACAATGATTCAGTGCGCAATTAACTCTTGTCCGAAGGATGGAAGAGTGTTAATTCCAGAAGGCTGTTATAAGATTTCTTCTTTATTTTTAAAGAGTGATTTACGTCTTGAATTAGCCAAAGGAGCAATATTATCAGCCTTCACAGATCGAGCTAAGTTCCCAATTCTTCCTGGTAGAATTGAAAGCTATGATGAGACGGATGAGTATAATCTAGGAACATGGGAAGGAAATCCACTGGATTCTTTTGCTGGTATCATAACTGGTATTAATGTATCGAATGTAGAGATTACTGGAGAAGGTACCATCGATGGATGTGCTGATACAACAAATTGGTGGAATAATCCGAAAGTTAGAAATATAGCATGGAGACCAAGACTTATTTTCTTAAATCATTGCAACAACATAACAGTACAAGGAATTACAGTGAAGAATAGTCCATGTTGGAATATTCATCCTTATTTTTCCGATGACCTAAAGTTTGTGGACCTTACGATATTGAATCCAAAAGATTCTCCGAATACCGATGGACTTGATCCAGAGTCTTGTAAGAATGTTTTGATTGTAGGTGTTTATTTCTCCTTAGGTGATGATTGTATTGCCATTAAGTCTGGTAAGATATATATGGGAGCAAAGCATAAGCGCCCTTCTGAAAACTTAGAAATTCGTCAGTGTTGCATGCGAGATGGACATGGTTCTATCACAATTGGTAGCGAGATGGCAGGAGGAGTGAAAAACCTAACAGTTCGTGAATGTCTCTTTATTGATACCGATAGAGGACTTCGTATTAAAACGAGAAGAGGACGCGGTAAGGATGCAATTATTGATGGTATCCTATTTGAAAACATTAGCATGGATCATGTTATGACTCCAGTAGTTATTAATTGCTTTTATTTCTGCGATCCAGATGGTCATTCCGAATATGTTCAAAGTAAAAATCCATATGAGGTGGATGATCGAACACCATATATTGGCGAGCTTACTTTCCGTAATTTAGACTGTACAAACTGTCATGCAGCAGCTTCTTATATGTATGGATTACCAGAACAAAAGATAGAGAAAGTTACCTTTGAAAATGTCAATATATCCTTTGCACAAAATCCTGTAAAAGCAGTCCCAGCAATGATGGATGGAGCAGATGAAACCAGTTTACTTGGATTATTTGCGAACAATCTAAAAACCTTAGAATTAAAGAATGTGACAGTAGAAGGTTGTGAAGGTGAGAAGTTCTTATTAAGTAACATCGATACTCTGGTACAAGAGTAAGATTAATGAGACTTCTTTCATATTCGATAGTCACAAACATGCAGTAATCACAAAAAAGCTTTTTGTCACTTTCAAATAGATATAATCTAATTGAATGACAAAAAGCTTTTTTAGTATTGCTTGATCAAATCATAAGCACATGTTTTAATTTATAGTATAAGGATTAATCAATCAATAACGAAGCATCTTCTTTCTCTCCCTCCAAAGGAAGTAAAAGTTCGGCATATTTTTCGCCAAGTTTGCGTAATTCATCTGCGATGATACCAGCAAAAGTTACCGCGCCATCGTACTTAAGGTGTGTATTATCTGTCTTTCCCTCTGGATAATTAGGATATTCCATTGGTTCTAAATGCATAAACCACTTTTTTGATCTTAGATCTCCAGTCTTTTGAATTAAAGTTTTGCTAACAGAACACAAGTCAATTACGGGTACATCAAGTTCTTTTCCAAGAGAAATCATTGCTTCTGGATAGTTAAGATGTGTATCTTTAACCAACTGGCCATCTTCTTGAAAGAGCCTGCGATAAAGTGGCGTTATTAAGACTGGATACGCCTTATGATCGGTTGCTACTTTAATAAATTTCTTTAAATTCTCTTGAAATGTAGTGAATGGTTCGGTATGACGTTCTTCATCTGGCTTCTCATCGTTATGACCAAACTGTATGAATAAAAAATCACCCTCTTTTATGATTTTGTCGATTGCTTGCAGACGACCTTCCGCAATAAAACTTTTTGTGCTACGTCCATTTTGAGCAAAGTTTTTAATTTGAACGTCTCTTTTTAGATAGAGAGGAAGTCCTTGACCAATTCCGGTCTGAGGAAAGCTTGTGAAGTCATTTTGTTTTACTGTAGAGTCACCGGCCCAGATTATTGTACGATTCATAAGAATTCTCCTTTGTTTTCTATTTATGAAAGAGAATTAAATCAATTATGACTTAATTCTCTTTTTGAAAAAGTACAAATAAAGTACCTTTACATAGTATTATGATTTGACATTGTATCTCGGATGGTTTTAGGTGCAACTCCATGTACTTTTTTAAATGCTCTTCGGAAGGAGTTTGCGTTGTTATAACCAGTCTCTAGATATAAGTCACTGACGTTAATGTCTGTTGTTTTTAATAGGTGCATCGCTTGTGTCATACGTATCAGTTCCAAGTACTCTGAAAAGTTTTGTTTGGTTTCTGCCTTAAATAGATAAGAGAAATAACTTTCTGAAATATTAAATTCATCGGAAATCTTCTTAAGACTTAAGGAAGAATCTTTATAATTTTCTTTGATATAGCTCTTAATTGTACTAATTAGTTTGTTTCCATCTGATTTTGGCTCAAATAAGCTACATAAGCGTAATGCAATATCTTCTAAAACAGAAATTGTTTTGTTTTCTTGTAAAGCTAAGTCGATAGATTCTATTTCATCATGATTTGTTTCTGAAACACTAATTTGAAATCGAACCTTTAATAAGGTGTTTCTAATATCAGAAAACAACCACTTAACAACAGTTATTGGTAGAGATCTGCATTCGAAATTTTCCCACCTAATTAGATTAAAGAGCTCCTGAACTTGCTTTATGTTACCAGAGGTAATAAAGTTTGATAGTTGTTGAGCCATCTCAAAAGGATAATAATAAGAAGTTTTATCAGGTTTGATTTTACTATAGCTTTGAAAAACATTTCCTTCACGTACAAATGAGGCAGCTTGAACTGCTTGTTGATAAGACTTCCAAAAATATGGAGGATGACTGTTGCGCTTACCAAGACCACCATAAATCCAAATAGAGTGTTCTTCCATTAGACTATCATGTAGTTTTAAAAATGAAGTTTCAATCTTGGCGATACTCTCGTCGTTTGGTTCATCTTTCGATGATGGAATCATGATAGCAAATGAATTGAACTCAGCCTCATAGAATAAAATGTCATCTCCAAAGAACTCATAGAAATATTTACGGATCAATTCTTTGTAATTTTTTTGTTTTAATTCGGCGTCAGAATTATTCGTAGGTTCTTCTAAATAAAACTCTAATTGTTCTTGATAGATACATGCAAAAAGGACATTATAATGATTTTCACTAGTATCTAAACCTAAGAAATTAGAAATCCTCTTATATTCTTCCTGATTTGAGATTAGACCTTTCATAAGTCTTGCCATATAAGAGTTATAAATGATAGGTTTTTGTTCTTCTAACTCTTGTTTTAGATTTCTCTTTTCTTTTAAGGAGTCTTGTAATTCAGAATCAATTTTTATAATAGGTTTAATATTTCTTTTCGATAAAATATAAATCATAATTAAGCAAAAAAGTAATGTTAATATAATAATAATAACATAGGTATTCTGATAAGATCCTAAATCATGAAAGACAAGATCCGCTGGTTGTACTAAATAATATCTCCATTGATTAAAATTGGAGACCGAGGTTGTAACAACAACCGAATCTTTACCTAATTCAATCTCCATATATTCTTGATTTGGATCTTTTTGAATGGAAGTCACTAAAGTATTAAGTAAATTCTCAGTTAAGTCTGGACTATGTTCTGATGTAATACGAAAAACTTCTTCATTATTAGTATCAGTTACATATAAAAATCCACTTCGAAAGAAATCTAAATTTGAAAATATATTATTTAAACGGTTACGATTAATCTCGAAACATAAGAAACCTAATGGCTTCTTCGTTAACAAAGCAGTTTGAATTGGTGTTTTATATATATAAGAAGATTGACCATTTTTCCCGTATTTTGAATTAGGTATAAATTGATAAGGATTATCAAAAGAGGAAAGCATTTCCTTCCAAGAATCATAGTAAGTTAAATCATATGCTTTGTAATGTTGATAATAATATCTCGGGTCTGTTAACATACTAGACGACATTAAATAATCAGTTTTTGGAAGATAAATGTAATATTCGTCTAAAGGTAGAGAGATTTCTAACGGGATAAAATCAGTTAAAAAACTCATAGCTTCTTTCGCATCATGATAGAAATCCATAGACTTAGTGTCGTATCGAAGAATCTTTCTTATATTAGAATCATTCGCTATCTGAGTAGATATAGTAGATAAAAGAAGTAAGGAAGTATCCATATCTGATACAGAATTGTCTAAAACCGCTTTGTTCTGTTTATGTAGGTTGTTAGTTGCATCCGTTATTCCGTATTGATACAAAAACATGCCCATAATGAGAACAAAAATCAGCAATATGCTGTAAGAGGTTACAAATCTTATCAAAAATCTTTTATTTTTATTTGTATTGTTTTTATTAAACTTTATTTTCATATAATAATCCTTCTAATATTTAGTAAAAGCAAACAAAACATTGCGTAAAAATTATATCAAAGTGGTGCATTATTTGCAAGCGATATGAGCAAAATTTTCGTTTGGAAATAAATGAAAGCGCATACAAGAGGCAAGTATTTAAATCTATATTTCTAGAAACCTAGTAAAATCAAGGCTTTCAGAGGCATCATAAAAATTGCACAGTAATAATAAATATTGCGTCTTGTTAAAAAAGTACAAAGCATGTTAGTATGTAGTTGTCAAATCGAACAAAACTAAACAATTGGTTTCAAAAAATCAAATATTAGTTTTTGTAGATTGACATAGAGTATGAGAGATTTGTGGTAACATTACATAATTATTAATAATTATTAAGCAAACTACAAATTTTGAGTACTTTCAACAATATTATAATTGATCCAATAAAAGGAGGGTATTACGGTGAGAAAATCTACACAGAAATTCTTATCACTTGGTTTAAGTCTTGCTCTTGTATTTAGCTTAACAGCTTGTGGAAGCAAGAACGAAGGACCAAAGACAGAGCCAACAACAGCTCCAACAACAGCTCCAACAGAAGGTGCTGGAGATGCAACAGCTACTCCAGAAGCTCCTGTTTCTGAAGTTGAGAAGCCATCAGTTGTTAAAGTAATGATCGATGGTACTGTATTTACAGAACCTAACGGACGTGCTCAGTTCGAAACAGCACTTGAGGCTGAACTTGGCCTTGATGTACAGTTTACACAACCTGACCACTCTGGTTACTATGATGCAGTAGGTCTTACATTTGCAGGAAGCAACTGGCCAGATGTTGTTATCTTAGGTGGTTCTTACTATACTAACTATGCAAGTGCAGGTCTTTTAGCAGATATTACTGAGTACTGGGATAATTCAGAATTAAAAGCTTCTGGTAGAATCACTAACGTAGATGCTATGGAAGCTATTAAGATTGATGGAAAGCTTTATGGCTTTACACCAGCAAGAGGTAACGGATGTGTTACTTATGTTAAAAAAGCTTGGTTAGACAAAGCTGGATTATCTGTTCCTACAAACTATGATGAGTACCTTAACATGTTAAAGGTATTTACTGAGTCTGATATGAACGATAGTGGTGATCCATCTAACACATATGGTGTTTCAGCAGCTGGTCTTATCGGTAATGAAGCTCCTTACATTAACTACTTACCAGAGTTCTATCAGGATGCATATCCAGATTTCATGAAGGATGATAGCGGCAAGTGGATCGATGGTTTCTCTACAGATGCTATGAAAGCAGCTCTTCAGAGATTAAAGGATGCTTACTCTGCTGGTTATATTGATAAAGAAACAATTACAAATGGTACAAAAGACTGTCGTACAAAGTTCTTTGATGATAAGTTCGGTGTATTCACATACTGGGCTGGTACATGGGCTTATAACTTAAAGAACAACCTTGAAAGCAATGGTAAGGATGGCGAATTAATCGTTCTTCCTCCAATCGCTGAAATGGGCGCTTATGTTGAGAGACAGGCTCCAGCTTGGTGTATTACAGCTAAGGCTGAGAATCCTGCTGGTATCTTCAAATACTTCCTTGAGCCAATGTTAGATGGTGGCGCTGTTCAGACACTTTGGACATATGGTGTTAAGGGTGTTCATTGGGATGATGTAGCTGAAACAATTAAGTTATCAGAAGAGAAGTCAGTTTCCTTTACAGAAGGTCAGTTCCACTTTAAAGCTTCTTTAGAGAAACCAGACACATTATATACTAAGCATCACCTTGATCCAATGTTAAGCTTTGCTACATTTGTAGACAATGCTGACCCTGGTATTTCTTCTGTAAATCCAGTTGCTAAGGATTCTGCTGATAAGTTCAATGAATGGGCTGTACCAGCTAAAATTAGTGTAAGTAACGACACTATTAACGAGTACAATGCAGACCTTATTGATCTTCGTACTCAGATTATCACTAAGGTTGTTACTGGAGATATGAGCGTTGAAGATGGTATGAACGAATACACAAGTCAATCTGCTGATATGGTACAGGAAATTTTAGATTCTTTAAACAACTAATTGTTGTTGTAGCAACTGATTAATGTTGTAAACAAACAATAAGTAATTATTGTACAACAAGAATAAGTTGTTGTTAATAAAGAGGGGTTTGGACAAAAGATAAAGTTCAGCCCCTCCTTATCACGAGAGATGCTCGTGAGAGGAAATTCTAATTTATGAAAGGAAGTGCTTCGATGAGCATTAAACGAGGACAAAAAGTACCAGGTAGCAGAAAACCGTTAGGCTTAAGAATATATAACCATAGATGGTTTTATGTAATGTTTGCTCCAGTATTGGTATTCATTGCGTTATTCAACTATTTACCGATGTACTTTATAAAGTATTCATTCTATGATTACAAGATGGCACAGGAGCCAGTGTTTGTTGGATTAAAACATTTTGAAAAGTTATTAAAGAAGCAAGATTTTATACGTGCATTTATCAATACCTTTGAGTTAAGTATCGTTAAGTTGTTATTAAATACATTTATGGCAGTTATTATTTCTCTGTTATTGAATGAAATTAAGAATTTGAAAGCAAAGAAGGCTGTTCAGACGCTTATCTACTTACCACACTTTATGTCATGGGTAGTTACTGCATCTGTATTCCGCTTAATTCTTTCTCCTACCAACGAAGGTCTTGTTAACTCTTTCTTGGTTAATATTGGAGTAATAAACAAAGACCAAATGATATACTTCCTGGCGGAAGAAAAATGGTGGCAGCCGGTTTATTATATTATTAATATATGGAAAGATACTGGTTGGGGTACTATCATATATCTTGCAACATTATCAGGTATTAGCCCAGAATTATACGAAGCAGCGCAGATCGACGGTGCAAATCGTTGGAACCAAATGCGTTTTATTACATTACCAAGCTTAGCTAATACAATCATTACTGTATTAATTCTTAACTTGGCGAAAATCATGAACTTATTCGAGTCCGTATTCGTATTATACAATTCAGCAGTTTATGCGGTATCTGACGTTATTCAAACTTACGTTTATCGTCAGACCTTCGGTGGTGGTATACCGAACTATGGTTATACAACAGCAGTAGGTTTAATGAGATCTCTTGTAGGTTGTGTTCTCGTATTAGCATGTAATTACGCAAGTAAAAAAGTCCGCGGACGCGGTATCGTATAGGAGGGGTAGACGATGAATTCTAAGAAAAAAGCAAAAAAAATCAAACTCTTTCCTATTTTCAATGGTTTAATCTTTTTCATTATTTGTGCATTTATTGTAATTCCATTGTGGAAGGTGTTTGTTGACTCAATTGATTTACAGACTAGCTATGGTATGAGATTATGGCCTAAAGAATTTGGTTTAACTGGATATAAGGTTATTTTAACTTATGAATCCTTATACAAACCATTCTTAATCTCCTGTATCACAACAATTGCGGGTACTTTCCTTGGCTTAACACTTTCTACTTTAGGTGCTTATGTATTAATCCAATTTGAAATGCCAGGTAGAAACTTATTCTCTTTCCTTTTATTATTCACCATGATCTTTAGTGGTGGTATGGTACCTTCTTTCTTAGTTATGTCTAAGTTAGGTTTAATTGATACTTTATTAGCAGTTATCTTACCTTTAGGTATCAATGTTTATAACCTTGTATTAATGCGTAACTTCTTTGAGGGTATTCCAAGAGGATTGTTTGAAGCTGCATCCATCGACGGATGTTCTCCAATGGGAACGTTCTTTAAGATTGTACTTCCACTTTCCAAAGCAGCGCTTGCATCCATCGGTTTGATGTTCGCCGTTACCTTCTGGAATGACTATACAAACTTTAAGATTTACATCCAGAAGAGTAGTTTATATAACTTCCAGCAGAAATTACGTAACTTAATTATGGATGGTGATACACCAAACACATCCGAGAATATTTCTCAGAATACAATGTTTAGTGCAGCCGTTATGGTAGCGATTCTACCTTTCATGATTATCTATCCTTTCTGTCAGAAGTATTTCGTAAAGGGTGTTAACATCGGTGCGATTAAAGAATAATTAATTCTACATTTGATAGGAAAAATAGAAGCTGTTGCTGAAAGAATCAGGCGATGAGGAACCTAACCAATTTGGGATAGGGTTCCTTTCGGGGTTCTTTGGTAGCGGCTTTTTTGCTTATATATTCAATTTTTTATTATTGTAAAATAATTTAGATGATGATATGATAAATTACATACATACTACATAGGAGGGCTGACAATGAATAAAGTATATACCTGTTTTCCAGATGGTAAACATAAAGTTTTGACCATGAGCTATGATGATGGAAAACAAGAGGATAGAAGGTTATTATCTATCTTTAATCAATATGGGATAAAAGGAACTTTTCATCTTAATTTTGGGTTGATGGATCAGCCAGAGCGTATTAATAAAGAAGAAATCAAAGAACTATATCAAGGACATGAGGTTTCTGCACATACATTTACTCATCCAACGATTTCAAGATGCCCTTCTTCCATGATAATAGAACAGATATACGAGGATCGTAAAGGGCTTGAAAGTTTAGTAGAATATCCAGTTAGAGGGTTATCTTATCCTAATGGATCCTATGATAAACGCATTAAAGAGTTATTACCGGGACTTGGTATTCGATATTCAAGGATTGTTGGAAATAGTGACAACTTTAATTTACCAACTGATTATTACGAATGGAAGGCAACATGTCATCATAATCATGACCTGCTAAAGCTTGGAGAAGAATTCGTAAGCCTTACGAAGAAACAATACCTGTATATGATGTATGTCTGGGGACATAGCTATGAATTTACCAATAATAATAACTGGGAGGTCATAGAAGAGTTTTGTAAACTTGTAGGACATCGTGATGATATCTGGTATGCTACTAATATTGAGATTGTAGACTATTTAGAAGCAGCAGAAAGACTTCACTTCACTGCGAAGGGAAACTTAGTATATAATCCATCTGCAACGTCGGTATGGTTATCTGTAAATGATGCAACTGCCGTAGAAATAAAAGCAGGTGAAATGGTGAAATTGTGGGATTAAAAAGGCGTTAGACGCAAGAAAAGAGGTTAATATGTTAAGACTTGGAATACGTGGCCATGATATGGAAAAGGCTCCATTTGAAAACTTAGTAGAAAACATTGCAAAGAAAGAATTTTGTTGTACACAGCTTGCTCTTAAAAAGGCAATAGATTCTTTTAATGTTAGTAAAGAAGCAATGACTTCTGGTATGGCTTTATTTATGAGAGAAGTGTTTCAAAAGAATCATGTACAAGTAGCGGTATTAGGATGTTATTTAAACCTTGGACATCCAGATGAGGTGGCTTTACGTGAAATTCAAAAAAATTATGAAGCCCATATTCGATTTGCTTCCTTACTTGGTTGTGGAATGGTTGGAACCGAGACAGGAGCAGTAAACAAAGAGTATGCCTACGAGCCTGCAAATCACTCAGAAGAGGCATTAGATATCTTTATTAACAACTTACGCCCTGTAGTAGAATACGCTGAAAAAATGGGTGTTATCGTTGGAATAGAGCCTGTTTATAAACATATCATGAGTGACATTAAAAGAACGAGAAAGGTGTTAGATGCCATAAATTCTCCAAATCTTCGTGTCATTTTCGACGCTGTGAATGTTATGTCACTTGATAATTACAAGAATCAAGATGATATTATAAAAGAAGCTTTTGATTTAATTGGTGAAGAAATAGATGTACTCCATATCAAAGACTTTATAGTAAAGGATGGAAATATTGTTTCTAGACCACTTACTGTTGGTGAAGGTCTTTTAAATCTACCATTACTTATGAAGCTTGCAAAAGAAAAGAAGCCTATGATTCATATGTTATTAGAGGATTCTATTCCTGAAAATGCGCTTGCGTCTAGAGATTATATTAAAAAATGTTATGAGGAAGCATAAGTAGTAATAATTAATGTTTACAAAAAAGTGTGCTAAGAAGAGTTAGATGGTTTTTGAAAATTGCTTAAAAAAACATGTACTACAAAAAGTACCTTGATTTGGTTTTAATAACCATTTCAAGGTACCTTTTTTCTATCTAATATTTTAGTTAGATGATAATGAGAAAGCTATTCTAAGTTAATTGCAAATGATAAACCAAGAACTTATTTTGATACAATTCGGTTAATATTCTTTATTAAGACAGAGATAGTACCATCGCTGTTGGTTATGAATTCAACATTTTGTTTATTATTATATTCTTCCATCGGTATATTAATTTCTATACCAGAGTCCGTAGTCAAATACTGTTTCTCGAATTTTTTTATTGTCTGTACACTTCTTGGTTTTACTTCTTCCGTAACCATATTATATTTTTCGAGTTTTTCTGTAAATTCTTCTTTAATTTCTGGGATATCACCATATAGTTTATCAGCGATACTTTCTGGTGTGATTAAACCTTGCTCTATGATATCATTATGAATAATGCTTTTTGCTTCCATTTGCTTATTAAAGTCTTCTTCATAATACTTTTTATTGATTTGTTCTACTGCTTTGGTAACAATATTTAGTTTTGTTTTTTGAGACATTTGAGTACTACAACACAGAAAAACTTCAGAAAAGTAGAAAACTTTTGTCCCATTTATGTCATATTTTCTTTCAACTACCTGCATTGACATATCACTTAGATGGATTATGCATGCTTCAGAAAGTCTAGTGCCTGAACCTGGTAGAGCAGCGGTTTGCTTTATGATGTCATTGCGGTTTCCAAAATCTGAGTTATTAGTATAGTGTACATAATATTCTTTGTAATTCATTTTAAGTAGAGCTAAATGCAATTCACTACCGTACTGATAGGTGACTACAAATAAATCAGCCGCTGGAATATCGATATTTTGATTCATAATCGAATATAGATGAGATGCAATTGTTTGACTTGCTTGAACTAAGTGATCTTCGCTAAATGTAGATAAACACTGCGCCACAGGAGTTTCTTCTGAATGGAAGTTACACAGTTTACAGTCATCGCCAGATACTATCTTATAGATATGATCACGTAAGAAATCGTTCATATCTGGGCTTAATTCTAAAAGTTCTTCGGAAAGTACAGGCATCCCTACAGTGGAATCTAGAATATGTAGGATTGCTTTCCTTATAATAATTTCGTCTTTAACCATGGTAGTAAAAGAGGAGCTTCAATTATGAAATAATACCCTGTAAGAGTAGAAGTGCCCCTTAATCCTTTCTTAATTTTTCCCTAGTTTATGATTACAGATTGTATCTTCTTGTAAAAAACTAGCTCTTTTTACTGCATCAATGCCATACTTGTTACGGATAGAATCAATAGCAGAATCTAATTTTTTATATTTCTCTGATTGCTTGTTATCAAAAAGACTAATCTGTGAAAAGTCCGTATCATCTAATTTGGTTGTTCGAATACCTAGTAAACGGATAGGGGAGTTGTCCCAAAACTCATCAAATAAACGACAAGCAGCCTCATAAATGGTTACTGTCGTATTCGTTTGACGTGGTAGTATGGTTTGATGTGTGTAGGTTTGGAAATTTGTATACTTTATTTCGACAGTGATACAACTGCAGGTAACGTTAGAGGAACGTAGTCTTGCTCCAACCGTTTCACTAAGTGCAAGCAATACTTGTTTTGCCATAGCTCTATCCGTAACATCCTGACCTAAGGTTATACTGTTTCCACATCCTTTTGCCCTTGTATCAGTCTCTTCAACCAATTCATCATCGATACCATTGGCGTAATCGTGGATTAGGAGACTATATTTATTACCAAGATGCGTTTTTAAGATGGAGACATCGGTATGAGCAAGATCGTAGATGGTATGGATGCCTAAGATTTGAAATTTTGTTTTGGCAGATTTCCCTACAAAAAACAATTCATCTACGGGGAGAGGCCACATCTTCTCTGGGATCTCAGATGGAAATAAGGAGTGACAGAGATTCGGTTTTTTAAAGTCTGAAGCCATCTTAGCAAGAAGTTTGTTGGTAGAAACACCAATATTTACAGTAAACCCTAATTCATTATAAACCCGTTCTCTAATTTGATTCGCGATCTCCATAGGTTCACCAAACAGATGATGAGTTTCGGTCATATCAAGAAATGCTTCGTCTATACTAAATTGGTTTAGCGTTGGAGTGTATTCGGAGAGAAGTTTCATTAATCGTTCCGAATAGCTTGTATATACTTCAAAATTTGGTGGTACTACCACTAAAGAGGGACATTTTTGAAACGCATGTGTAAGTGGTTCTCCTGTAACAATACCATAAGATTTTGCTAAGGTTGATTTTGCTAAAACAATACCGTGTCTACTGTTTTTGTCACCACCAACTACAGAAGGAACGGTACGTAAGTCAATCGATTTGGAATCACATTCTAAGCGATGTACAGATTCCCAGCTTAAGAAGGCGCTATTCACATCTACATGAAAAACTAATCGTTCTTTTTTCATTCTATCTCTCATTTCCTTTATAATAAATACAATGTATTAGATCTCATAGTCATAATTAAAAGATAATATCATTATAGGAAACATAAGTTCGAATGTAAAGAGGGTATTTTTACTTCGTCTTCTATGCACCGCACTTTTTGAAGCATTCCGTGGTATCAATATCAACCAAAATAACGTCAGGACCCACCTGACAAATGCATGCCCATGGTATGATATACTCATGATCTCTTCCTAAAAGACCCCATATCTTTGGTGGTCCTGGTACGATAAGAGCTTCGATGCATCCAGTAATAGCATCAAATATGATATCACAGACGAAGCCTATTCGCTCGCAATCTCTACAATTAATGACTTCTTTATTTCGCATTTCAAACAATCGCATAAGACAGATCCTCCCGTTTTTTACTATAATATGATGAAAATATAAAAACATGAGTAACTATATGCTTGACCTATGGGAATTTATTCAATATAATGAAAGCAGTGATTGCGGATAGCGTGTGTGGGTTAAAATTATAGTGGGAGGTACCGTATGAAGTGTCCATTTTGTGGAAATGAAAATACAAGAGTAATTGACTCAAGACCAGCAGATGACTGCAGTTCCATACGACGCAGAAGACAGTGTGATGAGTGTTCTAAGCGTTTTACTACTTATGAAAAAGTAGAAACAATTCCTTTGGTGGTTATTAAGAAGGATAATAATCGTGAGCCTTACGATCGTTCCAAAATTGAAGCAGGTGTATTTCGCTCCTGCCATAAACGCCCAATTTCCGTAGATCAGATTAACACAGTCGTTGATGAAGTGGAAAACATCATTTTTAATTTGGAAGAAAAAGAAGTTCCAAGTTATAAAATTGGTGAAATAGTTATGGATAAGTTGAAGAACTTAGATGCAGTTGCTTATGTTCGTTTTGCTTCCGTTTATCGTGAATTTAAGGATGTTAATACTTTTATGAACGAGTTAAAGAAGATACTTGATCATGAGCATGTTTAGAGGTAAATATGAAGGCAAAGAGACTGTTGTTTAAATAGTCTCATTGAAAGATAGTGCGAAAAATACGTCTTGTTGACTGTAAAGTCAATTCAAGGCGTATTTTTATGCCATAGAATTGTATATACCAAGAAATTCATTGTAACTATGTAGGTTCTTTGATATAATATTTCTAGGCAAATCTTTCCTTGGAGAGAGGAAAGGAATTCATATGTTTAGTAAATCATTTTGTGCTGCTATTGATGGGATTGATGCTTTTATTGTGAATGTAGAGGCAGATGTAAGTGATGGTCTTCCTAGTTTTGACTTGGTTGGATTTTTAGGTTCTGAAGTAAAGGAAGCAAAAGAACGCGTGAAAACAGCAATCCGTAATTCGGGGTATACCTTACCTCCCAAGCATATTACTATCAATTTGTCACCAGCTGATGTAAAGAAAGAAGGTACAGCCTTCGATTTGGCAATCGCTATAGCAATTCTAACCGCATCCGGTTATATTCCCCAAAATTACTTGGAACAAACTTTATTTATCGGAGAACTTAGCTTAGATGGTAAAATTCATCGTGTAAACGGAATTCTTCCATTTATTTGCGCTGCACAAAAACAAGGATATAGCCGCTGTATTGTTCCTAAAGATAATGCAAAAGAGGGAGCAGTGGTTAGTGGTGTAGAAATAATTGGAGTTGAGAATCTTTGCCAGACGGTAGAGTATTTATCTGATATGATTATTATGCTTCCTGAGTTTGTTGATGTTACCTCTTTGTTCCGAGAGAGTGAGAAAAGGAATACACAAGATTTTTCAGATATTGTGGGTCAAATAGCTGCGAGAAGGGCAATTGAGGTTTCTGTAGCAGGTCAACATAATATTATGATGATTGGTACCCCGGGATCAGGAAAAACGATGCTTGCGAAAAGGATACCTTCCATCATGCCTGAATTAAGTTTTGAGGAGAGTCTTGAGATTTCTAAGATTTATAGTGTTTCTGGTCAACTTGACAGTGATCGTGTGTTGATATTAGAGAGGCCATTTCGATCGCCTCATCATACAATTACCCAAACAGCATTAATTGGTGGAGGACGGTGTCCAAAACCTGGAGAAATCAGTTTAGCAGCGCATGGCGTTTTGTTTTTAGATGAGCTTACGGAGTTTGATAATCGTACATTAGAGGTACTTAGACAGCCTTTAGAAGAAAAGGTGGTAACGATTTCTAGACTTCACGCGACATATACATATCCAGCTAATTTTATGCTTGTAGCAGCACTTAA
>JAEWHR010000044.1 GCA_023387655.1 Bacillota bacterium | reverse complement strand
AGGCAGGATTAACTTGTTATTATAGTACCGCTACTTATGCGAGATTTTCTCTTTGTTATGAAAGTGGAAGGAAACTCCAGCTTGTGATTAACCGAAATCATGGAGAAGAATTAATAGCAGAAATTCCTAACATTGAGGAAAAGGCAGTTTACTTAAAAGTTGTTGTAGATAAGTTAACCCGTAGTTTTTATTATAGTTACGATGGTAAGGAATGGACTCTCGCTGGAGTACTAGAAAACTGTATTTACCTTTGTGATGAAGGGGTTCCAGATGATCCAAAGCGACATACCGGCACTTTAGTAGGCATTTATGCCAACAACGGAGGTTGCGGTTCTAGAATACCAGCAGACTTTGATTATTTTTATTATCAGGATTAGCTTACTATGATTGGTAGGCAAAGGATATTAAGTAACTGAATAAGTGATAAATTGGTGATTTTGATTAAACTACGCTAAGTCTGCTAGACGAAGGGTAGTTTAATCAAAATTTTTTTACGTTCAAGGATATGCCTTTATGCACTAAAGTAGTAAGAAATTCAATTTCTAGAAAGCAAAAAGCGTCCAAAAAACAGGGTGCAGGTTAGCGCATGCCACAATAAGGAATTATGAGAAGCTAGATCCTTTTATACAAAAGATAATTACAAAAATATTAGAAAGTAAAGATATTATTAAAGTTACTTATATGATTAACTTAAGTTTTATAATAAAATGCAACATTTGTGTGCTGTAAATCGTATATAGAGTGAAAGGGGGCGGAGATATGGGACTTGAATCATTATCCGGAGATGATTTAGTCAAAGAGATCATTGAGTGCGAAGGTAATACGATTTACCGATTGGCTTATTCGTACCTAAAAAGTACGTATGACGCAGAAGATATTTTACAGGATGTATTAATACAATATCTTAAAGTCGAACCGAACTTTGTAACGAAAGAGCATCGAAAAGCATGGTTTTTAAAGGTTACATCGAATCTTTGCAAAGATCGTTTGAAGGCATCATATAGGAAATGGAAGGAATTAGATGAGGATTATCCTGTAACACAGGACTTTACGAAGGAAGAATCGGAGGTACTTCATGCTGTGCATTCCCTTCCTGTAAAATATCGCGAAGTAATTCATTTATTTTATTATGAAGGATATCACACTGAAGAGATAGCTTCTATTTTGAAAAAGAATGAGTCTACGGTACGATCGCTATTATCACGCGCTAGGAAGAAGTTAAAAGTATATCTAAAGGAGGCGTTTGAATTTTATGAATAATTATAAAAGAGCCTTAAATAAAATTATTGTGACAAAGGAAATGGAGGAACGAATAATGGAGGGAATTAAAGTTAAAACAAATAAAGAAGTTCGAAACAATAGAAAAAGATGGTTAATACCTTCGGGTGTTGCTGCAAGCTTAGTAGTGATTGTATGCTTAACTTTATTTTTACCACAATTGAAACAAGGGAATGGTGGAGAGCAGGTACAGATACCAAATCCAATCGTACAGACAGACGACATCAAACAACTAAAAGAAAATATGCCTTTCACAATAAAAATACCAACTGTAATGCCAATAGGATATGAAGTAAAAATGACGTCTTCAATAGCTGGTACACTTGCTCAAATTGTATATTCTAATGGAACTAATGATATCACTTATCGTATGGCAGAAGGAACGGATGATATTAGCGGAGACTATACTAATTATGATAAGGTAAAAGAAATTACTGTGAATGATCTAAACGTAACCTTTAAAGGGGATGAGAGTGGATTTAAGATAGCTAACTGGAATGATGGAACTTATGCTTATGCAATATCTTTTACTGCTGGTATGGAAGAAGATATGATGAAATCGATAGTTGAAAGTATTCAGTAAACAACAGCCTCAAAAAGGAGAAGAAGCGACACCAAATTGGTCCCGCTTCTCCTCCTTTTTTATGTCTTTAATACAGGGGTTCCTTGATAAATCTCATTCTCACGTTATTTTTTCAATGCAATTGCCGGCTCAGTACGAATTAGCTTATAGCTTGCTACAGCACTTAGAAACATAACAATGGCGAAGGTAGAAAAGACTGATATAACGACCTGAACTCCTGTAAAAATCAGTGTGAAATCAAACAGTTTACCAAGCAATATGTTGACAAAAAGGAGGATGAGGTTTACCCCTGTGGCGAGGGAGGACAGCAACAAATTTTCGGATCGAATCATTGAACTGATCTGCTGTCTGTTAAACCCAAGGGCTGATAAAAGTCCTATCTCGTGATAACGAGTATTTTGTAACTTGTTTAGTAAAACAATGCAGATAAACAAACCAATTGTCAAAATCAAAAAGGAAACTACTAGGAATAATTTGTTTAGACTATGAAAAGTGTTTTGTAATGCATATACTTCGTCCGAGGCGGTTTTAGCAGTAATTCCATTTAATTTTAGGACGTTACTAACCTCAACAATATCTGAAAAATCCTTAACATCATAGCTAATAGAATAGTTCTGTTCCTCTGTAAGGTTCTTATAAAATTGTTGTTCTATATCGGAGCTGACAATAAAATCATCATAGGCAGCGTTATAGATCCCACTCATAGTAAGCTTATAATTTTGTCCGTCTAGTTCTAATAGAAACTCCTTTCCTATAAGATTCTTAATGTCTTTATCAAATTTCTTAGCAAGACTTGGTGTGATTGCAATCTCATTTTGTCCAAGACGAGGCATTACACCATAAGATAAGCTCTCGGTCGCTTTTGGCGTCGGAAACTTCTCTGCTATTTGCTCTGATTTGCCGCCTGTCGACAAAGTAAGATTACGAAGCTTATATTGATAATACACGTTTTCAATGCGTTCATCCTTCTTAAGATATTCGAGTATTGTACCATCATCTGTACCCTTGATGTAGCCATTATTAAAGGCAGTGTTCTTGGTTTTAAAATCGTCAATTGAGCGTTCCATTACATTGCCAAAGGATAGAGAAAACAGGAAGGCAAGTAAGCCAATTGAAATAGCGAGAGATACCGCTGCATAACGCATTATGTGCACCTTAAAGTTTTTCATAGCGCGAGAAAATACGGGAACCTTAAGCGGTGAACCCACTATCAACGATTTTTCGTTTGTCTCATCGCGTCTTCTCATCTGTTCCTCTACAATTTTTTTCTCCTTAATGTGAATGATCTCATCGGCAAATTCGCAGATTTTAGCATCGTGAGTAATTACCACAACAAGTCTGTCCTTAGATATTTCCTGTAGCAGCTTCATAATTTCTGTTGAAGTGGTGCGGTCAAGGGCACCGGTAGGTTCATCAGCGAATATGATTTGTGGGTCGCTCATCAAGGCTCTGGCGATTGCAACACGCTGCTTTTGTCCACCGGAGAGATTTTCTACTTTTTGATTTTCCTTTTCTTTGATTCCTAGTCGCGTTAACAGTGTTGTTGCATTTTGCCGACTAACCTCAGGGGAATCCTCTGATAGTGCGGACGCAAGCTGTACATTTTCTAGTACGGAATAACCCGGTAGCAGGTGATAATTCTGGAACACAAAGCCGATGTTACCCCGGCGATACTGACAGAGTTTGTCCGCGTCCATTCCGCTAATTAATGTGCCTCCTACTATGATTTCTCCTTCGTAATCAGTATCGAATCCAGCAAGAAGGTTAAGCAGGGTTGTTTTACCACCACCAGACGCACCCATTAGGCACACAATACCCTTGGAAGGAAAGGTATAACTACTGTTTTCTAATATAATGGTATTTCCATATTTTTTTGTTACATGTTTCACTTGTATCATAATTAACGGTCTCCTGTCTTTAGCGAGGCAGCTGCCTTAGTCATAATTGCTACGATAGTTGTGGTTGTACAGGAGAAGATACCCATTACAAGGACTAGAAGTACTCCAGTTCCCAGTAGTTTTCCGTTTAAAATATCGACACTCCAAAACGCAGTGGTTGCTAAGTTAATAAGAGGAGAAATGCATAGGAATAGAATGCTGGATGCTGCTGCCAAAAGTAAAAATTCCGAAACAGTCATCAGTAAGAGGTGCTGATTTTTATATCCAGTTACTTTAAAAATCGCATATTCTCTCCTACGAGTTAGACCGGTCATTAAGGATACCGATAGAATGATTACTGCTGCCAAGATACTAATAACGAGGATTGCAGAACCGGACTGTTGGGTGGTCTGGTCATTTAAGCGTACCATATCCTCCACCAGTTCAAAACGTCCTAATGGGACGATGCCTTCTGCATTGAGTTCATCCTTAATTGCAATTAGATCAGCGGGTGTCTTGGTGCGAATAGTAAAGTTCCCTTCACCGTCTTTTATGCCCGCTTGTGTACGCATCTCATTAAGAGCAGATCTACTAAAAAAGAAGGAGTCATCCACAGAATATTCCATCAACTGACCACCGTATTCATATTTGACTGTGGTGTCTACCACCCCAACAATGTTTACTGTGGTAGACACTGGCATTAAAATAGGTTCACCACTGTCCCAGTTATAGATGCTTCCTTTAAAGTCAATGGTTTTACCTATTGCTTCTTCCGGTTTAATACCTAGCTTTTCAATGAAGCTTTTTGGGACAACAATTTCGTTATCTTCCCCCATAGGCATTTTGCCTGCAATTAGCTTGTTGACAACAGGGGTGGAATTACTTGTTTCGATGCTGTAATCCTTACCGTCTGCTGTTATCTTGACGTCGTTGTAGGCTTGCGTGAACACGATATGGGACACCCGCTTGTCATGCAGATATTTGTCATACAGTCCATCAATATTTTGGTCTACATTGGCGTTTGGCTCGTCATTTTGGGAGCCATCGGAACCACCTGCACTCATAAAGCTACCCACGATGCTAATATCCAAAATGCCTTCTCCATAGGTTTCAAACAATTTGTCAAAAGCAGACTGACTACTGTCAGTAATCGCACCGCTAACGGTGACTAACAAAAGGGTTGCAGCAACCACCATTGAAAGTGTGGTAGTAATTGTACGATTCCACTTACTTTTCATGTTACTTAAAGATATTTTACAGGCATTCGCAAAAGAAAGCTTGTGAGGTTTGGACGTATCAGCTTTTTCTTCCTTTGTAAAAACCTCCTCGGTTGTAGCAGTCAATTCCCCTTTATCAAGTTCATAAATCTTGTCTCTCTGGCTAATTAGCGAGGTATCGTGAGTAACTACGATCACAGTTCTGTTTTTGGCAATATCACGTAAAATATCCATTATGATTTTTGAGGATTTTTCATCCAAAGCACTGGTTGGCTCATCTGCAATGATGACTTGTGGATTTTTCATTAGCTCTCTAGCTATTGCTACACGCTGCTTTTGACCACCAGATAGCTTAGCTACCTTTTGATTGGCAAGTTCACTAATTTTAAGTTCTCGTAACACCTTTATAATTGTTTTTTTATCTGGATCATGTTTTAGATATTGTGGAAGTATGATGTTCTCCATAACTGTCAAATCATCCAACAGATTAAAATCCTGCCACACAAATCCGAAAATATTATTATAGTAATAGCTTTTTTCCTGCTCCGTGAGTGCTTTTACATCTTTCCCACAATAAAAAACTTCACCATCAAATCTTTGTTCCATACCACTGATGATTTTCAGCAACGTAGTTTTACCGCTACCAGAGGAGCCGATGATAAAATTCATCCCCTTGCCAATGGTCATAGATATATTTCTAAGGGCATAATCATCCCCAAATTGCTTGGATACATTTCTTATTAAAAACATCTTGATCTCCTTTACTTATTGAAAAGCATGTTCTTGTAACTCTTTCAAAGTTGCATTGCTTTTGATGATGCTATTGTAGCAAAGATGAAATAAAATCCGTGTTAAGTTACTCTGATAGGGTATCGCTTATTTTTAAAAGTGGATGTAGTCTTGCCCCTTACATGAGATAGTCTCCTATATTTAGAAGAAGACCATAAACAAATCTGTTTATGGTCTCCTTGTTATAACTGTATGGTGAATCGACTACCTGTTGGTTCATTTTCGGAAACGGAGATGACTCCGTGATGCTTTTCGATGATTGTTTTCACGGTTGATAATCCCAATCCTGCGCCGCCCATTTGTCTTGAACGAGATTTATCCACACGAAAAAAGGGTTCAAAAATTAATTCTTCTAGGTCCTTCGGTATTCCGATACCAGTGTCCGTAATTGTTATAACAGCATGGTCTGTCGCATCATCAATAGAAATATCAACTGTTCCGTTTTCAGTATTATATTTGATGGCGTTTTCGATTAGATTGTAAAAGGCTCTGTGCAGCAGACTTTTGTTTCCAACTATGCTTTTAGAAGCGCCATTTACATTTATTGAAATATTTTTTTCTTTTGTAAGAGGAATCAATTCCTCCACCACATCTTGTAGTAATGCGTTTAGTTCGATTTGTTCGTCACAGATGAGAACCTCCATATTGGTCATGTCTAATAGATCCTTCACTAGCTCTGACAGTCGGTTTGTATGAGTGGTGATGACAGATAGTAAGTTGTTATATTCTTCGGAAGTGTGTTCTTTTTTCATTTTAAACACATCTACCTTTGTTTTGAGTACTGTAAGCGGCGTACGTAACTCATGAGCGGCACTTTGGGAAAAACGTTTTTGCATGACAAAGGCTTCTTCTAATTTGCTTGACATCTGGTTAAATGAAATCGTCAGATCCGCAATCTCATCGTGAATTTCTGGCACCGGTAAATCTTCAGACAGATTGTGCACCGTACGATTTTTCATCTGGTGGCTCAACTCACGTAATGGCATTAAGGCTTTTCCAGTTATATAGTAGGTAAGTCCGCCTCCTATGGCTACAATTAACACCATATATAGAATACTTTGATATAAAAAATGAGTCCGCGCTATCCTAGAATCTATCGATGTTGTTGATATGCCGATGGAAGGGGCCTGTACCCACATTGTTGTTTCTTCCGTTACTTTCGTTGCTGGTGTTAGTGGGATAGCTTCAATTACATCCGCCATGCGGTTTGCGGAAAAGTTTAAAATTATAGTTAAGCCAATACAGCAGGCAGTAATTGCTAAGATACTAAGAGCAGTTAGTCGAGCACGAATGGGTAGCTTTTTTAACATAGTGATCTACCTCCATTCAAATAATAACCCTCGCCAATTTTGGTTGCGATAGGGTCATATCCAAGCGCTATCTTAAGTTTTTTGCGTAGAGAAGCAATGTGTACCCGAACCGCATTACTAAAGCTATCTGCTTCCATATTCCAAACGTGCTCCATCAGCTCCTCTTGACTGATGACCTTGCTTTGGTTCAAAAGGAAATACTCCAACAAGGCTAACTCTTTTTTGGTCATAGTAACATCGATATCATTTACGGATACCGTGCGTCCAACTGTATCTAAGGAAATTTCGTTCCATAGGAGCACCGTATTTTCCTGTACGAAGGAACGGCGCAACAGATTACGGATACGTGCCTCTAGTTCCTCAAAAGCAAAAGGCTTTGCCAGGTAATCATTTGCACCGATATCAAGTCCCAAAACCTTATCAGATACGCTGCTTCGAGCAGATAAAATAAGAATTTTCAAATCTTTATTTGTTTTTCGTACCTCTGATAATATATCAATACCATCCATACCAGGAAGATTTAAGTCCAATACAACAAGATCATAAGTTTCTGTGGAGATAAGTTCATATGCCACATCTCCATGGTAACAAGTATCAACGGCATATCCATTTATTTGTAATCCCTCTGCGATGGTATCGCATAAATCAATTTCATCCTCAACGATTAAAATTCGCATCAAAATACCTCCAATTTTTTAATTATTATACCACATCAACATTAATTCTACGTTAAGGTAATTTATTTTCATTTTAACACGGATTTTAAGCATCACTTGTTACAAAGATTGCAACAAAACGAAAGGGAGGATTACAAAAGAGCCCTTTCCTAGCAACTTGGACAGATGGAACATATACGTATTCCATTACCTCAGACAGTCCTTTAAGGGAAGAACCTTGGAGATCAAAAAGGACAGGAGTACGATAGAGTAGCTATGCAAAAAGCAAGCGAGGCTCTGGGGAACAGCAGGGTACTGTAGTAGCCAGTAACTACTTCTGGAAGCACTAAAATGTTGCCAAATAAGTAATGATAAACTTAAACAATATATATCGTACATGTATCATACAATGTACTGAAAAGGATGTGAAAGCATGACAATTACTGAATTTTATAGAGACAGGAATATTGATGCTCAAACTATCAGAAAGTATCTTGAAAGAAAAAAGGATTTTTTTCTAAACAAAATAATAAACCACCCGATCAATCGGGTGGTTTATTATTTAAGTATCTGAATTATTATCACAACCCCATTTAAACCAATAAACTAGAGTTATTACTGAACCTATAATAAAAAATATAAGACCAGGAGCATCAAGTGGGTAGTAATTTGT
>JAEWHR010000182.1 GCA_023387655.1 Bacillota bacterium | reverse complement strand
ATACCAGCGATGAATTTTACCTTTCGTTATCATATCAAGTGCACTAAAAGGTTCGTCTAATAATGCAACCTGATCTGAAAACAAATAGGTTCGTAGTAATGCTGCTCGTTGTCTCATTCCACCAGATAAACTAGCAGGGTAACGCTTTTGTGTACCTTCTAACCCAAATTCCTCAAAATACTTCGCTACCTTATTTCTGGCATCTTGTTTTTTCATTCCCTTTATAATTAATGGCAAGGAGACATTATCCTCAATAGTTTTGTAAGGTAGTAGTAGATCTTTTTGAAGCATATAGCTGATGTTTCCAGCTTGATTAGTAATATCTTTACCATTCAATAGTACTTCACCTGTATCTGGTGCTAATAATCCTGCGATAATATTAAAAAGCGTTGTTTTTCCAGCTCCGCTAACTCCAAGAAGACAAACTAGCTCATTTTCTTTTAAAACCACAGAAACATCTTTTAAAACATCTTTATCACCAAAGGATTTGGAGATATTTCGAATTGTTAATTTGTCCATATGCATAATTATTCTGGTATATATTCATTGGTAAAACCAGTGTTTTCAGGGATATTTGTCTTCACTAAATTATTATCATTTAGCCAGTTATAAAAAGCATTCCAGCGGTTCGGATCAATGTATCCCCAACGATCCACTTCCGCTTTATATTCCCTCGATAACCACTCCTGACTTTCATTTACAATATCTGCATCTAGTTCAGGTACTGCTGTAAGTAAAAGTTCTGCTGCATCAGAAGGATTCTCAATTGCATATTCATACCCTTTTTTTAAGGCACGGAAAAATGCTTTTGCTGTCTCTGCATCTTTCTTTAAAAACTCATTATTTGCAATAACAACCGGTGTATAGTAGTCAAATACTGGATTGATATCTTTAAAAGCAAAATAATCTGTCTCTAATCCCTTTACCTTAGTTGCAATTCCTCCCCAAGCATAAAATATCCAAATTGCATCGACCGACTTCGTCTGAAGTGCTGTCACCTCATCTGTTACAGTACTTGGTATTAGTTTTACTTTGTTAAAATCACCGCCATCTACTTCAACTACATTTTTCATCATAGCTTTTTCAATATCCAAATCCCAAGTGGCATAATTCTTTCCTTCTAAGCCTTTTGGGGTATCCATTCCCTCTCCTTTTCGGCTAATAATGCCTGACGTGTTATGCTGAATTAAGGCAGCGCATACGGTAATTGGTAACGCGGTATCTCCCACGATTGCAGGTATAATCGTATCCTGACAGGAGATACCAAACTCAGCCTTACCGCTCGCAACCAATGCTTCCGAACCATCTTCTGGTGGCTGAACAATTGTTACATCAAGGCCTTCTTCTGCAAAGTAACCTTTTGTTTGTGCGACATATAGGCCGGTATGATTTGTATTTGGTGTCCAATCCAATACGAAGGTAATCTTTTTTAAATCTTTCGAATTATTACTTATATCAGTTTCTTTTTTACCACAAGCAGTCATTGCAGTAAGTGTTGTGGCTACTAAGGTAAGAGCAAGAATACGTTTTAATATCTTATGTCTCATTTGTTTGTCTCACTTTCTTATAGAATCAAAACTTGATTCTTAATCAATTCATTGTAGTAATGTAAACTTTTTAATCTTACAATTCCAATCTCTTTTTCCTTTCGAATCATTCTAAACTATCTATACTTACTTTTCTTCCCATGGCATACAACGTTTTTTTAAGTATCCTACTAACTTCATAAGTAATAAACTGATCGCTGATATTAAGAAGATAACCGCAAACATTTTATCAAAGGCATAGGATTTTTTTACTCTTGTCATATAAACTCCAAGCCCATGAAAACCACCGAGCCACTCCGATATTACAGCTCCTACAATGGAATAAGAAGCGGATATTTTCAAACTAGCAAAAAAGTAGCTTAAGGAACTAGGTAATTTGATTTGATGAAATATTTGAAATTTCGTTGCTCCCATGGATCGAAGTAACAAAATAGTGTCCTTATCTGCTGAATGGAACCCATCTAAGAGACCTACTGTAATTGGGAAAAATGTTACAATGATAATAAGTACAATTTTAGGTGCTATTCCATAACCTAACCACAACACTAAAAGTGGTGCTATTGCAACGGTTGGAACAGTTTGCGTTAACACAATTACCGGATAAAATGCCTGATACACTTTAGGAAATCTCTCCATCCATACCGCAATTAAAAATCCAATCAAAGTTCCTAAGGATAAGCCAAGAAAAGCTTCCACTAGGGTTACTTTCATATGTGACATTAAGAGTGGGAACTCGTTTAGGAAAGCTAAGATGACTTCCGCTGGAGATGGAAGCATATACTTTGGCACCAGCCCAATGCTTGAAACTATCTGCCAGAGAACTAAGATACCAATAATGGCACTAAAAGAAGGTAGTTTAGTCCTGATGGTGTTTTGTAACTTTTTTCTCAATGGTTAATACATCTCCTTCTGGGTGATAAGTCACCTTTATGTAAGCAGCAACAGAAGGTGCACCAGCACGAATTGCAATATGTTGACATTCTTTTACGATATCCATTAATTCATCATAGTCACCTTCAATTGCAGTTTCAAATGGTCCTACATAACAATTTAATCCTGTACTTTTGATGTAAGCAATCACCTCATCTACAATTCGAATTAGCTCCTCATTGTTCTCCGCCTGTGGTAATGTTTGAATTGCTACACTTGCATTCATTTTATTAATCTCCTTTCTTGCGGGCATTGATATTACCCGTCAGGAAGCCCGTCTATGGCTTCATAAGTTATTATTATGAAATAAAAAAACTCCCTTTGATTTCCAAAGGGAGTTAAACTCAAAAATAAAAGTATTAAAACTCCCTCCGCTGGCATGATCCAGATCAGGTAATAGGGTCAAGAACATTTTCGTAGTTCTAATCTCAGCCAAATTCATTTGGCACCCCTGTTTCTTTTTCAAACTCAATTCTACTTTAAATTTCTAATTTGTCAATATGTAAATAGAAAATATTCCATGTTTGGTAAAATTCATACTATAATTTAATCAAGGTGAAACACTTTCTTTAATGAAACACTCACCGGACTATTATCTGGATTCGTTTCCATAATATCCGCCATAAATGCCCACCATTTCTTACAAATCTCAGTCTCAGCGGACTTATCCCACTTTTCTTCGTTTTCTAATTCTATGTAACCATAGAGTACATTGGTTTCTTCATCTAAGAATATCGTATAATTACTACCACCGTACTCATGAATCATTTCTTTCATTTCAGGCCACAATTCATTGTGACGTTTTTCATATTCTTTTGCTTGCCCCTCAAATAGTTGCATTTTAAATGCTTTCCGTACCATTACCCAATCCTCCTATTTTTTTCTCGGTATTCCTTTGGTGACATATCATATCGTTCCTTAAATTTGCGGTGAAAGAAACTATTATTCTCATATCCTATTGCAACAACAATATCGGTAATTGACAGATTCGTTTCTGCTAAAAGTGACTTAGCAACTCTAAAACGCTTCTCTTGTAATAGCTCTCGGAAGGACTTTCCTGTTTTATTTGCTATTAACCGACTTAAAGAAGATAACGATAAACAAAGCTTCTTTGCCAATTCCGTTAAGCTTGCTGTTTGATAATTCATTTCAATATAATTTACTACAGCCTTAGCAATAACATCTTCATAGCTGTTGGGTGAGCCAGCTTTTAACGAATCGGAGTATTTTACGAGATACAAAAATAAAAGCCCCATCACACGTTGATTGATCATATCATTGTCAGATGTATCATGAACCAAAGAGTACACCAAATTTTCTAATAAATTTTCAATTTCAAGAATTCCCTTTACTTTAAAATGAAGATATTGTTCTTTATGTGAGGCATTTCTTAAGATACCAACTAAAAAATCCGCCAAAACATTATCTTTTTGAATCATCGAAAAACTAATATCAAAAAAACGTGGCAAGATGATTAGATTTATAGCGATATCCTCTTTTCCAGCCTCTCTAATGGTATGATATGTATGTTGGTTAAGAAATAGTAAATCCCCTTCCTCAAGTACCACCGTCACATCATTGATAATGTGAGTTAAAGTTCCCTTACAAACATAGACTACTTCAATATAATCATGTTTATGTTTTGGAAAATCAATAAAGCGTGTATGCGGGCGTATTGTAATCAGCTGCTCTTCTTCTAACATCTTGTTTTTTTGTATCACAAAATCCTTGCTCGAAGTATATCGCTCTTTTTGCACTTCTTTCTTTCCGTTTAAAATACGCTTTTCTTCTTCTGTAATCCGAGAAAGAATCTGAATCAATTCTTGGTTCATCTATCATCCTCCTGGGTAACGATTCGGTAGGTATACCCTAATTGTTAATTCTATGCATGCCTTTATGCACAGAAAGGTTAATTTTATACTTAATACAATTACTATTTACCAGATTGATCCTATACTTAATGCAATCACAATTTTTTAGATTGATCCTATGCTTAATACAATCACAATTTACCAGATTAATCCTATTGGTATTTACTTACCTTTATTATAGTTAACCCTAAGAATTTTGTCCATCGAACATGTGAAAATATTAAAATGGGGCTTTGCATTTTCAATGCATCAGCCCCACTTATTCTAATGATCTCTCATTATACAAGAAAGAAAAATCGTGATTATTATCTTATTGTACGTATTTCTCCCTTGTTTCATCGTAATAAACTATCACAGTCTCACCAAAACTTTATTATCATTTATTGTCTCTTTAATAATACTTCTTCTTCATAATGAGATACCTTTGCAAACCACTCTTCTTTCACTGGTACATTATTTATTTCACAAAAATAATCCCAAACATCGCCGAATGGATATGATTTTAACTCTTCTTGTTGCATTAAAAGTTCGGTAAATCTACCTTCGTTCTGAAGTTTCTTTAATCTATCATTTGGTGTCAATAAGGCATACAATAAAGCTTTTTGCATATTTCTCATACCAATAGTCCATGCAGCCACACGGTTGATACTTGCATCAAAGAAGTCAAGTGCTAATACGACACGATCGAGAGCGTCATTTCTGATAATTTCTTTTGCAATTTCTCTTGTTTCATCATCGAACAATACTACGTGGTCACTATCCCAACGAACTGGTCTTGTTACATGAAGTGCGATCTTATCTGCAAACAATAGCATTGAAGAAATCTTATCCGAAACCACCTCCGTTGGATGATAATGTCCATTATCCATAAGGCTTAAGATTCCATTCTTTGATGCATAGTTGATACAGAATTCACTGGAACCTACGGTATATGACTCAACGCCAATACCAAATACCTTAGATTCTAAGGCAACAATAACTTTACTCTTATCATACCCAATACCAAGAATCTGATCAAGAGAGTCTTTAAAGCGCGCTCTTGGTGAAAGACGATCTGCTGGAATGTCCTTATATCCGTCTGGTATCCAGATATTCATAACACATGGTTGACCTAATTCAGTTGCGAAATATTCTGAGATGCGAATACAAGCTTTTCCATGATCAATCCAAAACTTACGTATTTCCTCATCTGGAGAGGAAAGTGTAAATTGTCCTGCCTTTGGATGAGAGAAGAACGTTGGGTTGAAATCTAATCCTAATCCTCTCGTCTTCGCGAATTCTACCCATTTTTCAAAATGTTTTGGCTCTAACTTATCTCGGTCTGCAAATTCATCCTTCTCAAAAATAGCATAATTTGCATGTAGGTTAATTTTATGTTTTCCAGGTACCATCGATAATACCATATCGATATCTGCCATTAACTCTTCTGGAGTTCTTGCCTTACCAGGGTAGCTTCCTGTTGCTTGGATACCACCTGATAAAGGTCCGTCATAGTCAAATCCTGTAACGTCATCTCCCTGCCAGCAGTGCATGGAAATTGAAATTCCCTTTAAGATTTCTAATGCTTTGTCAGTGTCAACACCAAGTTTACCATAAATCTGTTTTGACATTTCATATCTTTCTTTTATCATATTTTTCCTCATTTCTACGCTTCTTTTCGTAAGCGTCATTTTAAATAAACTTTTTAATCAATGAAGCAAAAACTTTAATTTTCTATATTCCAAAAATGTAATTTATTTAATGTAACATTAATCATTCCTTAGTTACTTAAGTGGCTAGTTATTTGATAATAGTTATTTGATAATAGTTATTTATAAGTCAATCCTTAAGCCTCAAATTTCTTAATTTCAAAAGAATTAAAAACCGCTTCTCTTGCCATGGAAACGGAATCAAATACCTTTGTTCCAATCATCTGTGCTAAAATATTTCCAATCGCCGTTGCCTCTGTAGGACCAGCATATACTGTTTTCTTTGTAGCTTTTGCAGTTAGTTCATTCAGATACTGCGCATTACATCCACCACCAACGATGTGAATACTGTCATATTGATACTGGGATAATTCCTCTAATTCTTTCACTGTCTTACCATAACAATCTGCCAAACTCTGATAGATAACTGTTGAGATTTCACCTGGCGTTTGTGGAACTTTTTGATTCGTTACTTCACAATACTTCTTGATGGAATCAATCATACTGTTAGGAGCTAGAAAACAAACATCATTGACATCCACACGAGAAGGAAAATCATCACACTCATTTGCCATTTCACAAAGTTTTGCAAAAGAGTATTCATCGTTATATTCCTTTTTTACAGATTGAATCATCCAAAGTCCCATAATATTTTTCAAATAACGGAATCGATAATCAAATCCACCCTCATTTGTTAAGTTTGCAAGACGACTCTCTTCTGAGCAATCTGCTTTTCTTTGCTCAATTCCCATAAGTGACCACGTACCTGAGCTTATGTATAAGGTTTGTTCTTCATTGCTTGGGACCGATAATACAGCAGAACCTGTATCATGAGTTGCAGGAAGCATTACGGTTAAATCATATCCTATTTCTTCTCTGATTGCCTCAGTTATCGGACCAAGTACTTCTCCTGCATTACGCATTTCCTTGAATATCTCCTTTGGATAACCAAGGCTAGAAATTAATTCATAGTCCCATTGCTTTGTAGTTGGGCTTACCAGCTGGGTTGTTGTTGCATTTGTATATTCTACCGCCTTCTTACCGGTTAATAAGAAATTGAAATAGTCTGGAATTAATAAGAAGTCCTTAGCTCTCTTAAAATATTCAGGATGTTGTTGCTTAATAGCCATTAATTGATAAATGGTGTTAAACGGTTGCTTCTGAATACCTGTTCTAGCATACAGCTCTTTCTCGCCAATAACTTTGTATACCAATTCCTCCATACCATTGGTTCGATCATCTCGATATCCAACGGTATTCCCAAGAATCTGATTTTTTTCATCCAGTAATACAAAATCTACACCCCATGTATCAATTCCCATATAACTTGGTGCTTTCCCAATCTCTTTACATCTTTTGAGACCCTTTATAATCTCTTCAAACAAATATGGCACATCCCAGCACAATTCGCTGTCTTTTTTTGATAACCCATTGGAAAAACGATGTACTTCTTCTAATATGATTTTGCCATCCTTTAGCCAACCTAAGATATGTCTTCCGCTAGATGCTCCAATGTCTACTGCCAGATAATAAGTTGTCAAAATGTAACCCCCTTTACCTTGTATGATTTCTTGGATACAGTGGACTAATTTCATCCTAAATTAATTATAATATTAGACAATATAAAAAATAAGGACGTAACTTTTAATCATTACGTCCGTTTTTGCAGCATAGCTTTAGAGTGATACAAATCCCTTAAATAGTATTCCATATTAGTTAAAACCTCTAAACGCTATAGCCTAACACTTAGAGGTTCCAACTTTATTTTTAAGAAGTTCTAACTTAATTTTTTTAAGTTCTAATTACTTATTATCTAAGAAGTTCTAACGATAAGAAATGGAATTCCAACGAAGCTCATTCTTTAGATTACGAATCGTCGTATCTTTATCGATATAAATAGATTCAATTCCCATCGCAGCAGCCCAGTCACCCATCTGCTCTGACGTTAAATCATAGGAAAATGCAGTATGATGTGCACCACCGGCAAGAATCCAGCTTTCAGCGCCTGTTGATAAATTAGGTTCCGGAGTCCAGAATGCAGTTGCTACAGGAAGTTTGGGCATCGGGGTATCCTGTTTATGACACTCCACATCATTGATTATTAGACGGAAACGATTTCCCAAATCAACCAAGGAGGTAGCAACACCATGGCCTGGTTTTGAAGTAAATACCAGACGTGCCGGATCAGTACGATTTCCCATTGACAATGGACAAACTCGTATGGATGGTTTGGTGTCTGCTATGGATGGGCAAACTTCCAACATATGAGCTTGCAAGATTCCTTCTTTTCCAGGAACAAGATTATAGGTATAATCCTCCATAAAAGAAGTACCTTTCGCATCTTTCATACCAGCTGACATAATCTTCATTAAACGAACCATTGCTGCGGTTTTCCAGTCACCTTCTCCACCAAAACCATAACCTTTATCCATAAGACGTTGGATAGCTAAACCTGGAAGCTGATCTAAACCAGCTAACATCTCAAAATTAGTTACAATTGCATGATAATTCTTATCTACTAAGAATTTCTCGAATCCCAACTCAATCTTTGCTTGCGCAGCCACATGTTTCCGGAATTCCAACTCATCTCTGCCATCTAAGATAATATCATATTTACTGTAGTATTCTTCTACTAATGTATCTGTTTCAGCTTCTTTAATATCTTGTACATATTCTGCAATATCCGTAATGTTATAGGCATCAATCTCCCATCCAAACTTAATGTGAGCTTCTACCTTATCGCCCTCGGTTACCGCTACATTTCTCATGTTATCCCCGACACGAACAACACGGATATGGCTACTTTCCATAATACCAATTGCAGTTCTCATCCAGCTTGCAATTCGTTTTAAAACTTCACTATCTTCCCAGTATCCCACAATAACTTTTCGCTCAATTCCCATACGACTCACAATATGACCAAACTCACGATCACCATGTGCGGATTGATTTGTATTCATAAAATCCATATCAATTGTATCATATGGAATCTCCTGATTAAACTGAGTATGTAAATGCATCAATGGCTTACGATATTCTTGTAGACCTAAAATCCAAGATTTTGCCGGTGAAAATGTATGCATCCATGTGATCACACCAGCACATTCTTCATCCTCATTTGCTTCATTGAATGTGCGACGAATGGAAGCATTGTCAATAAGAGTAGGTTTCCATACGATTTCAAATGGCAATAACCCTGATTGATTCATCCCTTCCACCATTTTTCTTGAGTGCTCTGCAACCACACGAAGACATTCGTCTCCATATAAATCCTGAGAACCAGTTGCGAACCAAAACTTGTAATTCTTGATTGTACTCATCACTATACCTCCTATATTTGATTATATCTTGACCTAGTGGACTCCCGAACAATAAGCTCTGGCTCAATAAGTCTAGTTATCTTACTCTCTTCATCCGATACTCCACGCATCTTCTCTAGTAATAATTCTGCTGCCATTTCACCAAGCTTTTCTTGAGGATGAGCGATTGTTGTTAGTCGTACTCTACTATCTTGCGCGATTAGAGAGTTATCATAGCCAACCACTGAAATGTCTCTTGGTACTTCTAATCCCTTGGATCTTAATGTTCGTATTACTTCAAGGGCAATTTGATCATTGTAACTAACGATACCATCTATAGGAACTTTACGATCAACCATCATTGCTATCGTGTTGGTTGGTTTGCTGATACGGTCCTCAGTATGAAACCAGATAACCATATCAGGATCATAAAGAATACCTGCTTCTTGAAGTGCCCTTACATATCCCTTATGTCGCTCCTTCCCTTGGCTGTCATCCACTTTAAATACACCGGCTATATGTCGATGACCAAGTTCTATCAGGTGTTTGGTTAGAATATATCCGCCCTTACAGTCATCCATTAATATATGTGGCTTATCCTCCATTTGCGTAAAAAAGCCTTGAATAAAGACATAAGGTATCTTATTTTGATCAAGCTCCTCATATAACCTTGCATGTTTACAGTACATCTGACTTTTACTTGGTTCTATGATAAGTCCCTCAATATCTTTCGTTAGAATATCCTCTAAACACTTTGCTTCATTGTTACGACTATTTCCAGTAGTTTTTAGAATAATACTGTATCCATTAGCTGTTAAAATCCGATCGATTCCTTGAATGAGTCTTGGAAAGATATAATCGGATAGGTAGGTCGTAATTACTGCAACATTCTTAGTACCCGTTCTAGTCTGTAATCGTTTGGAGCAAAACGTTCCTCTACCATGCTCTGCAACAACAAACCCTTCACTCTGAAGAATAGAGAGCGCCTGTCTGACTGTATGTCTACTTATCTTATACTTTGCTGATAATTCATTTTCCGAAGGTAATTTCTCACCTTCTTTAATTCTTCCAGAAACAATGTCATCTCTTAGCTCTTCCATTAATGCATAATATTTCGTTTTCCCTTTATCGATCTTCATCTTAACTCCATTCTACGCAACTGTGAAAAATCCAACGTTTTTTTCTGGCGTAAGCAATAACAATGTCAAAAAACGTTTCCAAACAACCTTCCTTAGATTATTAATAACTGCTTTCAAAGTATAACGTTGTTTCCCCTCCTTATTACATCCTTATATTCATTATATTGCTTGTATGTTTTAAGATACAAGTTGTTTTTTAAAAACTCACTATATGATGCTGCCATAACACATAATACTACTCATATATTTTATTGTTAAAAAAGAACAACACCGTATGATACTTCTAAAAAGTGTTGTTCTTTTCTATAAATACTATTAAATACTACAATAGCTCAACTGCCCTACGTTCAATTGAAAGTCCTTTGATGTATCTTTTTATAAACTGTTCAAACCCTTCTACATCCTTTGGATCTGGCTGTATCCTACTACCAATCTTTCCTTGGAACACTTGATTTGAAAGATACTCATCTAAGGATTGCCCCTCCTTCTTATGAATCATATAAGAAGCTAAGATAGCTATCCCCCACGCACCACCTTCACCCGCGGTTTCCATAACAGATACAGGTACATTAATTGCACCTGCCATAATTTTTTGTCCAACGTCTTTTGTCTTAAACAAACCACCGTGACCAAACATCTCATCCATTTTAACATTCTCTTGTTTCAACAAAATATCAAGACCTATCTTTAAGGCTCCAAGTGCTGTAAATAGATGAACTCTCATGAAATTTGCAAGGTTAAACTTACTTTCAGGAGTCCGAACAAACAATGGACGTCCCTCTTCAAAATGTGTAATGTGTTCTCCGGAAAAATAATTATAAGCCAGTAAGCCACCACACTCTGCATCACCTTCTAATGCCTTATTGTAAAGAGTAGAGAATATTTTTGATGTATCAGCTTCCATTCCCATTGCTATGGCAAATTCTTTAAAGATAGATACCCAAGCATTCAAATCAGAAGTACAGTTATTGCAATGTACCATAGCTACAAGATCTCCGCATGGTGTTGTCACAAGGTCTATTTCCTCATATACTTTAGAAAGTTCTTTTTCTAATACAACCATTGCAAATACTGATGTTCCAGCAGACACATTACCAGTTCTCTTTGCAACACTGTTGGTTGCAACCATACCCGTTCCAGCATCCCCTTCCGGCGGACAAAGTGGTATTCCTGCTTTTAATTTTCCAGACACATCAAGAAGTTTTGCTCCTTCTTCTGTCAATACTCCTGCGGATTCGCCAGCAACTAATACTTTTGGAAGAATATCTTCTAACTTCCAAGGAAATTGGTGAGAATCAATCAGTTCATTAAACTGAGTTATCATCTCCTTATTAAAGTCTTTGGTCTTTACATCGATTGGAAACATACCAGAAGCTTCTCCAACTCCCAACACTTTTTCACCTGTTAATTTCCAATGAATATATCCTGCTAATGTTGTCTGAAATCTTATGTTTTTAACATGAGATTCCCCATTTAAGATGGCTTGATATAGATGGGCAATACTCCATCGAAGCGGAATTTGATATTGAAATACCTTCGTTAACTCTTCTGAGGCTGGTCCAGTTATTGTATTTCTCCATGTACGAAATGGTACAAGTAATTCTTCCTTTTCATCAAATGCCATATACCCATGCATCATAGCACTAAATCCAATGGCTCCAATTGTTGTAAGCTCAACCCCATATTTTGTCTTCACATCATTTGCCATCTGAGTATAACTATCCTGAACACCTTTCCAGATATCATCCAAATGATATGTCCAAATATTATCAACATATTGATTTTCCCAGTCGTGACTTCCTGACGCGATTGGTTCATTTTCTTCATTCACTAAAACTGCCTTTATTCTAGTAGAACCAAGTTCTATTCCAAGTGTTGTTTTCCCCATAAGAATCGCATCTTTGAATTCCATACCCATACCATTCCTCCTAATTTATGTATCCTGAAATCGTTAACACGTATCTTCTATCTTATGAATACAAATGATGTTTTCATAAATAGATTTACATTGCATAAGGAGTTCCTTCCTTAAAATTTAAATATGAACTTCTAATAAACTGTATTATCAAAAATATATAATAGTAGTTTAATTTACTATGCAAAAGGAACACCTTTGATCAGAAATATAAAACAACTTCTGATAAGCCTTATTATCATTATACCGAATAGAAGAATAGGTTACAACTTGACTTTTTAAAGTCTCTATCTTGTACGTACTTCTGACTTTCTCATTAATTAATTTTAATAAAACTCCCGCTACAACTGCAATAAATTGAAAATGCAGCTAATAATTGTAACGCAGACGAAAAAAACTGCTGCATCAAGCTTTTTAAAGAATCTTTTCCTATTGACCTCCCTAGTAATATAGATTATCTAATTGCTTTCTCTATTTTAATTCGGTTTGTCAAAAGATGATATAAAGCGTATGCAGCAGTCTATTTAGTTTTAAAATATTTGATTTATAACTTTTCGCGTTTTTGCGATTGGTATAACCTCTTACTTCTCATCGGCATGATCTACTGTAACGGTGTTATCCGTTGCAATAGTCTGATCCAAATTTTCTAAATCCTTGCCTAAAAAAGTTGGTAATTCCATTCCTGCCATCTTAAACATCTCATTCATTGGCGGAATTGATTTTAACATTCCGGAAAGAAAATTCGCTGTGGTAGGGCTTCCGTCTTTACCTCCCATACCATCCCAAACAGTAACTTTATCAATCTTAAGATTCTTGATTGCTTCCACTTGAATCTTCACAATTTCTTCTAACTTATCTGCAATTAATAGTTTAACCGCATCATTCGTATCACCGCCCGCAGATTTTACAATTTCAGCAAAACCAGCTGCTTGCTTTGTTAAGATTTCCTGAACACCTTTCGCTTCTGCAGACATCCTTGCATAGATAGCATCTGCCTCACCTTGTGCTCTACGTCTGATTTGTTCTGCTTCTGCCTCTGCCTGTAATTCTTTTTGTCTCTTTGCAATTTCAGTTTTAACAATAACATCTGCTTCTAATGCTGCTTGCTCACGAGCAAAACGAGTCTTCTCCGCTTCTTCTTCTGCAGCATATGCTTCTTGTAATGCTTTCGCTGCCTGAATCTTTTCTGCAGCTGTGGAACGACGTAATGCTTCCGCTCGCTTTTCATTTAAGGTTGCTTCAGATTCTGCAACAGAAGCCCTTGCCTCATTTTCACCTTTGATTGCTTCCGAGTCAGCTAGAGAAACATGAACACGTTGGTCTCTCTTTGCATTTGCTTCACCGATAGCGCCCAAACGGTCAGCCTCTGCAACTGAAATCTTCGCATCGTTGATTGCCTTTGCAGCTGCCTCTTTACCTAACGCAGATATGTAGCCAGACTCATCTGTAATATCGGTTACGTTAACGTTGATTAGACGAAGACCAATTTTCTTTAATTCACTTTCTACGTTATTGGATACCGCAGCAAGGAATTTATCACGATCTGTGTTAATTTCCTCAATATCCATGGTTGCAATTACAAGACGTAACTGACCAAAGATAATATCCTTTGCTAATTCCTGAATTTCTACAAGTTTTAATCCTAACAAACGCTCTGCTGCATTTTGCATAACACCAGGTTCTGTTGAAATACCAACAGTAAAACGTGATGGAACATCAATACGAATGTTTTGTTTTGATAATGCATTCTTTAAATCTACCTGTATGGACATTGGTGTCAAATCAAGATATTCATAGGACTGAACAACAGGCATAATAAACGCTGCACCACCATGAATACACTTTGCACTACGATAAGTACCATCATTATTCGAACCGACCTTACCAAAAATGACCAAAATCTTGTCAGAAGGACATTTGCGGTATCTTGATAAGATAACCACAACTGAGGTAAATAAAAATACTGCTATCACTGTAAGTAAAATTACGAATGGATCCATTTCGAAATTCCTCCTTTTTTCTCTATTGTCTCGTCACTATCATGACTAACAACCAATACTGTTTGATCATCAATTGCTTCAATGACACGAATATATTCCCCGGTCTTTAAATCTCTTTCTTCCGAGGTAATCGCAGAAAGTTCGCTAAGGCGTTCCTGTACCGTAACCATAACTTTGCCAGTGCCTTTGCGATTTGCAGGAATCGGAATGTAGACTTCACCAGTCTTTCCTACTGCATTTTCAAGGGATAACGTTCCATTATTCTGTAGTTTTAAAGCAAATTTAAACAGATATGCAATTCCGAATAATGCTGCACTTCCTGCAAGGATTGACAAAATGATTGCTAAGATTTCTGAACCATTCGCATTATCAACAGCGATTCCAGTCCATCCACCTACCGCAAAAAAAGCCACAATTCCTCGAATGGTAAATAACGATAATCCGTCGGAACCATCTAGAGCACCGCTACTAATATCATCCACATCATCCGCGATGTCAACATCATCGCCATCTCCCATTCCGAAGAATAACAAAATGGTCTGTAATACCATTACGACAGTCGCCGGTATCGCAACAGTTGCAAATACCTGACTCATCTGACTTAAACTATCCCACCATTCTTTCATAGTAACCTCAATTCTAGCGCTTTGCGCCTTTTTGTTATTATGATAGAAAAACTATCATGATCCCTTTATTCTTTCATGATATCAGCGAAAATCGTATCTGCTTGACGCTTTACAATCGCTGACGCATAGTACACCAGTATTATCTTTAGAACATTGACTAACCTTTTTTTTGCACCCTCGTACGGCTCAACATATGTACCTAGTATCATGAGTATTGCTTTTTCTAATTCCTTCGGTGTTAGAATAATATCATAATCAATGTTATCTAACATATCACAAACGTAATGATATAATTCTGCTTCTGATATCAACAGCGTCTCCTCACTATCCGAAAGCTCTTTCTTCTTTAGATAATCGAATAATTTAGCAACATGATCGAGTTTCATTACATCTCGTAACATATGGATAAGTAAAATACTTGCTAATTGATTTTCCGAATAACGCTTATCAACCGGATTTTTTACCCAACCTCGGTTAATCCAGTTTTGAATTGTTGTGGTATCCAGTCCAGTAATCTCTCTAACCTGAGCTAACATCAAGCCTTTTGTAACACGAAATACACCAAAAAATTCTCTTGAAGTTAGATTTTGTCGATCAATTACTGTCCCTGGAAAACAAATTCCCATTTCTTCACCTCCAGTTTACACGACCTTACATATAATGTCTATCTTTTCCTCCCCTGGTAATGTAAATTTTACCAGCCATTCATATGAATGTCAATGCCGTTCATACTAATTAATCGAATCCTAATCTATGTTTAAATCATCTTTGAGTAATCTATAAGCACTTTTTAATTCTATTATCTTTCCTGGGATAATATTATCGCATACCTATTTCTCTGGGAATACTTTTGTATACAACATAACCAAGATTCCATGCGTTTGAAATCGTTTATACGAATGACCAAACCGGCGTTCCAGAATAAAATTTTCTTCACAAGGAATATTCAGAAATAATTGCTGCACGTATCCGCTTGTGGAAAGGCAAACTCCCTATACTTATGAAGTGATTTACAACTTATAAGAATAGGGAGTTCTATTATAATTTTATTTCCTATATAGCTTATCTTTTTATTACCACATGCTCATATCCAGCCTGATTACTTGTGACTTCAAATAATAACTTTCTATTTTCATATAAGCGATATCGAACTGGGCACGCTACACTCTCTTTAATCCTTCTTCTCATTGTCCCGTTCACAGGTGCCATTAAGAAATAAGGGCGATGTTTCATCACCGAAACTTCAAGTAGATATTTCCCTTGCTTCACAGAAAATCCCTTTTTCGTATATGACACGATTTTACCACCGAGGTAAGTCGCAAGACGATATTCCTTGCCTTGATACCAGATAGCACAAATACACCCAACAAAAGTAGTTGTTAAAAATGGTAGTTCCGCTACCGATGCCATAATACTGCCAACCGATGGCTTTGTAAAGCTACATTGTGTCCACAAATAAGAGGTTGGAAAAGATTGACCTCTGTCTTTCTCAATATAACCTAACCCATCCCGAAAATCAATTCTTTTTCCATTAATTACTACCGTTCCATATACGCCATGTAGCATGCTTACTACTTCATGTCTGCACGGAAGAAAAGGTACATAATCAAAGTATCCCATAATAGAATATCGTAGCGGATGAAAGGCGGAACCATTCGGTTTTACTAAAGCACCGGTTACTATATCAGGTTGCATTTTCGATGGAGTTTTCTTGGTATAGAATAAACGTCCTGTAACCGTTAAATCCTTCGTATGAATATTTATTCTGGCACCGCTCTCCGTAAAAATACTTTTCCCAAGTTTCACAAAAAATCGTCTTTTGCTCGCATAGAATTCTTCAAAGGGAAAAGAACAAGAATATGCTCCATCCTTTGTGATAATTTGTAAGTTTGCACTTTTCATACCAAATGCATCAATATGAAAGGAAGGAATCATTGCGATGACATCTTCTTCATTTTGTTGTTTGATATACCACCCTTCAAAATAAGAGGTTTTCTTTTTATCACCATAAAAGTACTTCATAAGCTTATCAGAGTCCTTCCTACTAAACTATAGTCCATACTAATGTAACTCGGTTATCTATAATTTATTCAGAATCTGCTTACTTTTGTTATCTATGTGGTATCTTTCATTGATAATTCTTAAAAAGTTATGTATCTCAGGAAAAACGATGCTTTTCAATACAAAACAGATTATCTAGATTGTCTATGTAATAAATATTAAAACGTTAATTAATTATGAAACAACACGTTTTGGATTTCTTTACTGAGAATAGCTGCCATACGTTCGTGTGCTTTCTTTCCAGGATGACATCTTGCTCCCATTTCTTCCTCGGTCATCTTCTCAATCACAAGCAAGGATATCCTTTCATCTTCACATTCTGATTGATAGGTTTCCACTGCCTTTTGCAGGGATGGCAGCAGTGGCTTGTCAAGTATTCCATATGTCCAAAGAAGAAACGCACTTGGATTCAGTCTTCTTAGTTTTCTTAAAAATGCTCTAACTGCCCATTCAAATCGTTCTAAATCTTCTGCATGGTAAGTACCATCCTCGTTCTTTCGCTCTTTAAATGACTCCCCCGTTTGTTCATCTCGCCATTCTGGTTGCTCAAATGCACCACCATCGTTCGTACCAAGATTAATAACAATCACATCCGGTTGCCAAGCTTTAAAGTCATTCTTCTCATGTGCTCCAAGCGCTTCATTTCTCTCACCCTTTAATGGCCCACAAACTTCATCATAGATTGGAGGAATTGCTCCGTAAGGATTGTTATTCCAACTAGAGACTACACCCCAACCACTTTGGGATATGATTCGAACATCAGCATCTATTTTATTTGCTAATAGTGTTGCATAATTATACCTAGAACTAAACCACATAGAAATCCAGTCTTCTTCACACGCCGCGCCAATAGCCCCTTCTCCAGATGTTATACTATCCCCTATCACTTCTAATTTAAATCTTCGCTCTGTAACTGGATGGAATTCACCGTCTAATTCAAACGAGTATAATTGAAGACAATGTTTTTCATCATCTGGCATTGCTTGAACATCTTTAACAAGTTGGATATTCTTTATCACTTTAGGATTCATGTTACGAAATAAACATATTTTTTGCATTCCTTTTAATACCATCTGCCTACTTATCACTTCACCATTTACTAAGACACTAATCCATGGTTCAAAGCAATCGTAGTCTGAAAATAATTCAACCCAAACTTCTGAACCAGATACATTAACCTCAATTCCACTTCCTGTCCAAAAAAAAGTTAGCGG
>JAEWHR010000025.1 GCA_023387655.1 Bacillota bacterium | reverse complement strand
TGTGTAAAATTATAGTTATAAAATAATGGATATTATTTTATAACGAAATATAACGGAAAACAACGGAATGGGGTTTGATATGAAGAAACGAGTGACCATAGCTGAAATAGCAAAGAAATGTAATACTTCCATTGGTACAGTGGATCGAGCTTTGAATAACCGTAGTGGGATTCATTCAGAGACGAAAGAATTCATCTTGCAGACTGCTAGGGAGATGGGGTATCAGACAAATCCTATTGCAGGAGCCTTAAGTCGCAAGAAGTCGATACGTTTGGGTGTTGTATATTGTGAAAACCATGCTGATTTTTATGACTATGTTACGAGAGGAATCGAACAAGCGGCGAAAGAGTTACAGATTTATGGAGTTGAAGTAATACAGTGGAAGACCTTTAACTTATCGGGGGAAGAACAGCTTGAATTGTTAGAGTCCATTGATGTGAGTGAATGCGATGGTTTTGCCATTAACTCTGCTGGTACGCAAACGGATACGATACTCAATCGGATTGTTGAACTAGGAATACCAGTATTGACCTTTAACACAGATGCTCCTACAACAAAGAGATTTTGTTATATCGGAGCGAATGCTAGACGAGCAGGAAACTTAGCTGGTGAACTAATTGGAAAGATAATGGGGCAAGAAGGAAAAGTAGCAGCACTCGGTAGTTTTTTGGCAACGAACTCCTTCGTTGAACGCTTTATCGGTTTTTATGAAGTTATTCAACGTGAATATCCAAAGATTATGCTATGTCCGTTTTCAGAGTGTTTTAACGATACCCAAAGTGCTTATCAAGAAACTCTACGTATAGTCAAGGAGAATACGGATGTAAAAGCATTATACATTACAGGTTCTGCTGGTACCGTGGGTGCTATTGAAGCAATAAAAGAGCTTGGTAGAAAAGATATAATATTAGTGGGTTATGATATTACCCAACCTACCATACAGGCTTTAAAGGATGGATGGTGTACTGCTATTTTATATCAAGATCCTTACTTTCAAGGATATCAAGCTGTGAAAGTATTAGCAAAACATGTATTAGAAGGCTTTGAACCTAGAACACCATTATTAACGGTAGATACTAAAATTATGATGAAATATAATTTAGAGGAATGTGAGAATACAGCATTGTTTTTATCTTAAAAAGGTGGAAATAGAGATAGAATTCATTCTTCATTAAATAAGCTATGCAATATAAAAAAATATAAATAAAAAATTCATTCTTCACTAAATCTGTTATGCAATATAAAACATATAAATAAAAAATAAATTGATAGGAGGAATATGATATGAAGATGACATTTCGGTGGTATGGAGAAGGAAATGACAGTATTACGTTAAAGCAAATCAAGCAGATTCCTGGCTGTAGTGGCTTAATGGGGGTACTTGATCAGTATGCAGCGGGAGAAGTTTGGGAAGAGCCTGTGATAGCAAAGTATGTTGAAGAAGTTCATAAAGCAGGACTTGAGGTTGAAGTAATTGAAAGTGTCAATGTTCACGAAGATATAAAAATGGGGCTACCTAGTAGAGATCAGTATATAGAAAATTATAAACAAACCATAAGAAATCTTGCAAAACATGGAATTAAGGTAATTGTTTATAATTTTATGCCTGTACTTGATTGGTTGAGAACAGATTTGGCTCGGGTGATTGAAGAAGATGGTTCCAACTCCTTATATTATGATGAAGAGGAATTATTAGGAGCAACTCCACTTCAAATAGTTGAAAATACTAGCAAGAATTCAAATGGTTTTCGCCTACCAGGATGGGAACCTGAGCGTTTAAAAGAGTTAGAGAGAGTTCTTTCTTTATACCAAACTATTGATGCCGATAAGTTAAGAGAGAATTACCGTTATTTCTTAGAAAGAGTAATTCCAGTATGTGAAGAGTACAATGTAAAGATGGCTGTTCATCCAGATGATCCAGCGTGGCCTATCTTTGGTTTGCCAAGAATTGCTCATTCCAAAGAGCTATTTGAGAAAATCCTTGAGTTATATGATAGTCCAAATCATACAATTTGTCTCTGTACTGGCTCTCTAGGTTCCAATCCAGAGAATAATATACCAGAAATTATACGTTATTTTGGAAAACAAAATCGTATAGGATGTTTCCATGTGCGTAATGTTAAATATTTAGGATATCGTAAGTTTAGAGAAAGCTCTCACTTATCAAGTGACGGTTCCTTAGATATGTATGAGATTATGAAAGCAATTCACGAAACAGCAAGAGACACTTATATTCGTCCGGATCATGGTCGAATGATTTGGGATGAAGTAGGAAGACCGGGATATGGCTTATATGATCGTGCATTAGGGATTGCTTATTTAAATGGTTTATGGGAAGCATTGGAGAAATCAGAGAAATAATTGACTTTTTAAATATTAAAAATTAGGGTATTCATAATAAGTTCGTATCCTGTAGTAAATATAAAGTGATACGAAGAAGTGAGGCTAATATGAAGTTAAATAGAAAAGCAATCATAGAGCAAAAAGAAAACTATCAGAAAGCTGAGATTAAGCTTCCTACCTTTGATTATGATAAGGTGAGGAAAGATACTATTAATAATCCGACATGGTTACATTTTGGAGCTGGTAATATTTTTCGTGCCTTTCCTGCCGTTCTACAACAAAAGCTACTAGAAGAAGGAATAGAAAATAAGGGAATCATTGTAGCAGAAGGATACGATTATGAAATTATAGACAAGCTATTCCACCCACATGATAATTTAAGTCTTTTAGTAACCTTAAAAGCAGATGGTTCCATTGAAAAAACTGTGATTGGTAGTGTAGTTGAGGCATTACGGGTTGATGTATCTTATAAAGAAGATAAACAAAGATTAATTGAAATCTTTCGCTCTCCGTCCCTTCAGATGGTTAGTTTTACGATAACGGAAAAGGGTTATCAGATTAGTAGAAGTAATGGAGAAGTGTTACCTGATATAGCAAAAGATTTTGAAGAAGGACCTAGGAATGCTCATAGTTATCTTGGAAAATTAACTGCTCTTTGCTATGAAAGATATCTAGCAGGTAAGCTACCATTTTCTCTTGTAAGTATGGATAATTGCTCCCATAATGGAGATAAGCTATATGCTGCAGTAGATACGTTTGCTAAGGAGTGGAAAAAAAGAAATCTTGTGGAGGAAGGGTTTGTTTCATATATTGAAAATCCTGATCTAGTTGCATTCCCATGGACCATGATTGATAAAATTACTCCTCGTCCAGATGAAAGTGTCAAAAAGATGCTGTTAGAAGTTGGATTCCATGATGTTGATGATGTGGTAACTAGCAAAAACACTTATGTTGCTCCATTTGTCAATGCAGAAGAAGCAGAGTATCTTGTTATCGAAGATGCGTTTCCAAATGGAAGACCTGATTTATCAAAAGTAGGTGTTATCTTTACAAACAAAGAAACTGTGGATAAGGTAGAAAAGATGAAGGTTTGTACTTGCCTCAATCCTCTTCACACAGCTCTCGCAGTCTTTGGGTGCTTACTTGGGTTTACAAAAATAAGTGATGAAATGAAAGATAATGACTTAGTTAAGCTAGTAGAACATCTTGGATATGTTGAGGGGCTTCCTGTTGTTGTAAATCCAGGAATCATGGATCCAAAGGAATTCTTAGATACAGTAATTAAGATTAGAATTCCAAATCCTTTTATGCCAGATACTCCACAACGTATTGCAACTGATACCAGTCAAAAACTAGCCATACGTTTCGGTGAGACAATCAAAGCTTATCAAAAACAAGAAGGAACACCAATTCGTAGCTTAAAAATTATTCCATTGGTACAAGCAGCTTGGTGCAGATACTTACTTGGTATTGACGATGAAGGAAAGGTATTTACTGTAAGTTCTGATCCTTACTTTGATGAGTTAAAAAAGATACTACATGGTGTTGAGTTAGGAAAACCACTTCCTCAATCTTTTCATATCTCTGAAATTCTAAGCCGAAAGGATATCTTTGGAGTAGATTTATATGAGGTTGGGTTAGGCGAAATCGTGGAAGAGTATTTTAATAGAATGCTAGAAGGAAAAGGTGCTGTTAGAAGGACTCTGAAAGAAGTAGTAATGGAAATATAGATAAGTATTGATTAGATAAGAAATAGAAGGAAGAACAGGCTGGAAATCTGATATATGATAAACAATATATCATTAAATAAGTAATGGATAAAAGTGTTCTTTAATAAAAAGAGAATAACAAAGAAAATAAAAAAGAATAAAAAAGAGATTAATAAAGAGATTAATAAAGTAGATAAAAAAAGAGAATAAAAAAAGAAGTATCTTAAAAGAGTTTCCAATTCTTTTTCGAATGCTTCTTTTTTTCTTTTAGATATTAGTTTATAAAACTAGGAATAAAGTAGTATAAGAAAAAAATATTTTTCATTTCATTTTTACTTTTTCTATGATATTATGTAAATAGTTCTAGTTTTACTAAATAAATCCTATAATTTTAGTAATAATGTAAAACTACGACGGAAAAATAAAAAGCATTTTCATATTTTGAAGAAAAATATTTTCATTATTTGATAAAAATTATGAAAAATCGACAAAAATGGAAATGCTAATAATAATGAAAAGGAGAGAAAGAGTATGAAACAACGAGTTACTGCATTGCTTCTTTGTCTGACAATGTTACTAGGTATGGTAGGAATTCATCCTGTAACAGTAAAGGCAGAAAATCCATCCTTCCATTTAATGATTGAAACAGCAGATGGTACGAAGAAAACAATTGATTTCGTTAACCCTGCTTTTACAGCAAATGGAGGAAACATAGAATTTAAGAATTCTATTTCGCTTTTTTCTACGGGCAATCGACCATTTGTTAGTGAAAGTAGTATTAAAACTAATGTTGCGGTAGTCGTAGACAATCAAATGAAAGTTACTCAGGTCATCAATCAATCCATAGATGGTGCAAAACCATCCTTTTCAGAATCCACTGATGTCTCTGTACCAGAGGGAGGATTTGTTTTACTTGCTTGTGATGACTC
>JAEWHR010000242.1 GCA_023387655.1 Bacillota bacterium | reverse complement strand
AGGGAAGTAGGATGAAGGGAAAGAAGTTACAAAGAATAAAAGAGTAAATAAAAGATAGTACAAAGGAAAGAAGGAAACTTGCTCTCTACTTGTCATAAAAATCTAAGAATTGGACTAAAATAGTAGTAATTAATTGGAATGGAATAAACTACTATGAGAGGAATTAAGTATCATTGGTATAAGAAAGTAGTTGCTTTTCTTATTGTTATAATGTTCTTTTTTCAAAGTGGTATGGGAGCAATTGCATCTGATACAAACCAGGAGAATCCAGTAACAGCGAATAAGGGAAAAACGGACGAATCGGAGGATACAAAGACAAAAGATACTGTAAATGAAACGAATGTAATGAAAGAGAGGGCCGAATTTACAGGACCACTTGCGGAACAAATTAAGAATGATTTGGATAGGGTAGCAGAGATTGCTAGCGATCTTAGTTTAACAAGTGAAGCAGTCGTATTGATGGAAGGCTCAACAGGGCATATTATTTATGCAAAGAATGAAGCAAAAGAATTACGTCCAGCTAGTATTACTAAAATCATGACTTTATTATTAATCTTTGATGCACTCGATAGCGGTCAGATTAAGATGTCAGATCAAGTTTCTGTTAGCGAGCATGCTGCTTCCTTGGGAGGATCACAAGTATACCTTGAACCATTCGAGACTCAGGATGTTGCTACTATGATAAAGTGTATTTCTATTGCTAGTGCAAATGATGCCTCTGTTGCTATGGCAGAATTTATTGCAGGATCTGAGGAAGCATTTGTTTCGAAAATGAATGAAAAAGCAAAAGAGTTAGGTATGAATCACACTAATTTTGTAAATTGTTACGGACTGGATGCTGATAATCATTATAGTAGTGCGTTGGATGTTGCATTAATGAGTAGAGAGTTGATTATGAAACATCCTGAGATCAGTAATTTTGCCACGGTATGGATGGATACATTTGTTCATACAACAAGACGTGGTCAAACTGAATTTGGATTAAACAATACCAATAAGTTAATTAAATCTTATCAAGGAATTACAGGATTAAAGACAGGTTCTACGGGATTAGCAAAATATTGTCTTTCTGCAACAGCAAGAAGAGACGGGATGGATTTAATTGCAGTTGTTATGGCTGCTCCGGATACCAAAACACGTTTTGCAGAAGCAGCTAAATTATTAAATTATGGATTTGCAAATTGTAGCATCTATACAGATAATGGAGAAGGTCTTGAAATACCAGAAGTAGCGGTAAAGAAGGGAATAGAAGAAACGGTAGGTGGAAAGTTTGATACCAAATTCTCGTTTCTTTGTATGAAGGGAACGAACCCAGCGAATATTACAAAAGAAATTAAGATGTTAGAATTTTTAGAAGCACCGGTTAGTCTTACCGATGTGATTGGAGAAATTACATATTATTACGAGGGTAAAGAAGTTGGTAAGTTATCAATTACAGCAGCAGTTTCTATAGAAAAGGCTGGATATGGAGATTATTTTAAGAGATTAGTTAAAAAATTTTTTTAATGGGATTGCCCTAGGCGGAAACATTACTTCATGATATAATGAATAATATAGTTAAGACTTATGCAAAATAGTTTTGCTTACGAAAAGATAGATGTGTAAACACATGAATTTACAATTAAAACGCGTTCGCTTTCTGTTGTAATATTCTGTCTATCAATAATCAAATAGCAAACCTATTTTGCATTACTTTTAGGTGCAGAAGGAAGAAAAGGAGTTAATTTATGCAATATATCTTTGCAGCAGTTGTCATTGCTGCTCTTTTAGTAGTATACTTATGGATAGAAAACAAGAATATGGTAGTTACCAATTATTTATTGGAACAGAAGAAAGTACCAAGTAATTTTCATGACATGAGATTTGTCTGTATTACAGATTTACATTACAATCAGTATGGAAAAGGTAATGCCAAGCTACTTAAAGCTATTAATGAATGTAAACCAGATGCAATCTTAATTGCAGGGGATTTGATAGTGACTGCGAAACCGAAAAAGATAGATGTCGCATACCATTTTTTAAGCGAGCTAACAAAACGATATCCCGTTTACTATGCTCCAGGAAATCATGAATTGAAATGGGAACATTCCATTGGATGTAATAAAGAATTTTATCAGACATTTTTAGAAAATCTAAAAAAATTAGGAGTATGTTATTTAAATAATGAATCCATAACATTAAAAAAAGGTTCGGATACCTTAGTCATTCGGGGATTATCCTTACCGCTTAGATTTTTTGCAAAAGGAAAACAAAAGGTTGAAATAAATGCAAATGAGATTGAGTCACTATTAGGCAAAACTCAGAAGGATGCCTATGAGATTTTACTTGCTCATATTCCAGACTATTTTGAAGCTTATGCTAAGTACGGTGCTGACTTCATATTATCTGGGCATGTGCACGGAGGTATTATGAAGTTACCTGTGTTAGGTGGCGTGATTTCTCCTAGCTATGAACTTTTTCCAAAATACGATTCAGGAATCTTTAAGAAAGGGCGCACGGTGATGTTTTTATCCAGAGGTCTGGGAACACACACGATACCGATTCGAGTGTTTAATCGTCCAGAACTTCTCTGTGTGGAAATTAGAAAATGTTAAGAGAAAAACTAATGTTACTTATAGCCTCACTCTTTGCTGGAGTTTTGGTTATGATTCTGCATGAGCTTCCCAAGGCTATCTTATATCGACGATTAAAACATCGTTATGGAAAGGACGAAGATACAAAATATGAGAATCGAATCAATCCGGTTCATTTTGTGGATCCGATTGGTTTGATTTTTTGTGTTATTTACGGAATTGGATTTTCAAAACCTTACTATTATCGCATGAAAGAAAAGAAATGGAATCAATGGCTTGGTATTACTGGTTTACTGTCGTTGTTACTACAATTTTTCATAGCAGTTTCAGTTTTAAAATTCGGATTTCGGATGGATTCTAGCCTTTTCATACATAGAAATTCGAATATCTTCTATGAATTTCTAATGTACTTCCTTTCAAGCTATGCTATAATAAGTATTGGTATGTTAATAACGAATCTATTTCCTTTGGTTTCTTCTGATATAACGTTATTAGTAGCTGCAAATCAACCAATGAAGTTCGTAACTTTGATTCGTAGCGATTATTTTATTAAGATGGTTTGGTTGTTTTTATTACTGACCGGTATCATAACAACGATGAGTAGTGCAGTATTCGAGATATTTATGAGGTGAGTTTATGAGTATTCCGGTAAAACTGGAAGCATTTGAAGGTCCCTTGGATCTTCTTTTACATTTAATTGATAAAAATAAAGTGAATATCTATGATATCCCGATTGTTACTATTACAGAACAATATTTGGAATATATAAAGGCTATGGAAGAAAAAGACTTAGAACTTATGAGTGAGTTTCTTGTAATGGCAGCAACGCTTCTTAGAATCAAATCACAGATGCTCCTTCCAGTGGAAGTGAAAGAAGAGGAAGAACCTGTCGATCCTAGACAAGAGTTAGTAGAGCGCTTATTGGAATATAAGATGTATAAATATGTTTCATACGAATTAAAGGACAAGCAGATGGATGCCCAGCTTTTGATGTTTAAACCAAGCACAATACCGCCTGAGATATCCGGTTATAAAGAAGAGATAAATATATCTGAGTTATTGTCAGACCTTACATTAGCAAAACTACATTCCATTTTTCAATCGGTTATGAAGCGACAAGTAGATAAGGTTGATCCAATTCGTAGTAAATTTGGTAAGATTGAGAAGGAAGAAATCAATCTTACGCAAAAGATTTTAGAGATTCAACAATACGGTTTAGAGCATAGAACCTTTAGTTTTAAAAAACTTTTAGAACGTCAGTCTGGGAAGATGGAAGTTATCGTAACCTTCCTTGGCATACTAGAATTAATGAAGATGCAACGAGTTGAGATATGTCAAAATGAGTTGTTTGAAGATATTATGATTCATTATCTGGCTAATGATATTGCGCCAGTAGATGACTTTTCAATAGAATAAACAGAAAGGCCGGATACATATGGAAATCAAGAAATTGGAAGCCATGATAGAGGCAATATTATTTACAATGGGCGAAGCAGTTGAAATTGATCGGCTTGCGAGAGCATTAGAGCATGACGAAGATACGATACGTAAAATCATTCATAATATGATGGATCGATATGAAGCAGAAGAGAGAGGGATTAAAATAATCGAGTTAGATAATTCCTTTCAGATGTGTACAAAAGCCCAGATGTATGAAGCGATAGTAAAGATAGCACATGTCCCAAAGAAACATATCCTTACGGATGTACTTCTTGAGACATTATCCATTATCGCTTACAAGCAGCCAATCACAAAGCAACAGATTGAAAGTATACGTGGGGTTAAGAGTGATCACGCAGTGAATAAGTTAGTGGAATACAACTTAGTATGTGAAGTAGGAAGAATGGATGCTCCAGGAAGACCGATTTTGTTTGGTACTACGGAAGAATTTTTAAGAAACTTTGGTATTGCTTCGCTAGAAGATTTACCAGTAGTAACTCCGGAAAAAGTTGCTGATTTTAAGATGGAAGCGGAAGAAGAAGTTCAGTTGCAATTAGAAATTTAATCGTATCAGATAAGAGATGTTTATGAAACCGTTGTTGGTTTCATAGACATCTTTTTTTAATAAATAGGAAATTACTCCGCGAGTAATCTTCTATTTATTAAAAAACTCTCCGAGGGATGCGCACTCCGCTGACGCTTCGGCGCGACAAAGTGGCATCGCCCTGAATTTAGTCAAACCACCATTCGTTTTATGTAATATAGAAAAACTCTTTGAAAAATGCATATTCTTCTTGTTCGAAAATAAACTTAAAGTAAGATCGTACATAAGGGTTGAATATGAATAGTTACTACGAAAAATTAAGAAAGAATAAATCAGTTCAAATATTTTTTATTTGCACTGCCTTAGTGTTTAGTAGCTTTAATTTAATAAAGGAGAACATGATAGAATCTAAGGAGTTATCATGGTGTCAGATGACGAAAGATACATCTGATGAGGAGTTTACGTTACCAAAAGCAGAGGATATTCCACCCGCAGCGGATGATAACAGTACGAACTTACAACTAAATGCCCTTTCTGCATGTCTTATGGATGCTTCGAACGGGCGTGTTTTGTATAGCAAGGATGCTTACAAAGAGATGTCAATGGCAAGTACAACAAAAATTATGACATTACTTGTTGTTCTTGAATATGCAAATTTAGATGAAATTGTTACAGTATCTAGTAATGCTGCAAAACAACCAGATGTTCAATTAAATATTAATACCGGAGAGCAATATGTCCTTCGCGACCTTTTGTATTCTTTAATGTTAGAAAGTCATAATGATACCGCAGTGGCGATAGCAGAACATGTGGGGGGAAGCGTCGAAGGGTTTTGTAATATGATGACAGAGAAAGCAAAAGAATTAGGAGCAAATCATACCTCATTCAAAACCCCGAATGGATTAGACGCAGACGGGCATTACACCACAGCAAGAGACTTATCTCTTATAGCAAGTTATGCCATAAAGAATCCTGATTTTTGTAAAATAGTAGGTACATCAACTTATCAGTTTAATGAAGTGAATCGGAAACGCTCGTTTTCTATAAATAATCGAAATCGATTTTTGTACATGATGAAAGGGGCCATTGGAATTAAAACTGGTTTTACTGGAAAAGCAGGATATTGTTTTGTGGGTGCAGTGGATGTTAATGGTAAAATATTAGTTAGTACGGTCTTAGGCTCAGGTTGGCCTCCTCATAAGAGCTATAAATGGGCTGATACTACGAAATTAATGGATTATGGGTTAACTAATTTTGAAGTTTACTCGTTATATGAAAGATTAACATCAGATTCTTTGTCTATTAAAATACCAGATGAAATTGCTGTACGAAATGGTAAGATAGCATCTGTAAAAATACAATCTTCCACGGAATTTTTATCAGAGAGATTATTACTTCGTGAGGGGGAAGAGGTTACTGTTAAGTTAAATATACCAGAATACATCACGGCTCCAACAGCAGAAGGAGTAAAAGTTGGTGATATTTGTTACTATATTAATCAAAATCTTTTCCGAAAAGTACCGATTACAACAGTAGCAGCAACGGAGAAGATCGATTTACCATATCTGATTCGAGAGATCTTTAAATTTTGGTGATGGCATAGTTTTATGGGTGATAATTACGAATTTTATTGGTTAAGGTAACAAATTGATAATTAAATGAATTAACATTAAAAAAGTTTAATTTCTTCTTCCAATCACTTGAAATCTTGTAAAAATAGGAATACACTTAATAGGTTGGTATAAAATACGAAAGAAAGTGAAGGATGTATTTAAAATGGAAAAAATGAAACCGAAGATACTGTCAGTTATGAAAAACTATACGAAACAACAATTCATCAAGGATATGATGGCGGGTATAATTGTTGCGATTATAGCACTACCGTTATCTATCGCATTTGCAATCGGTAGTGGTGTTTCAGCTGAGAAGGGTATTTATTCTGCTATAATTTCTAGTATTATTGTAGCCCTTCTTGGCGGAAGCAGAGTTCAAATCACAGGTCCTACTGGTGCATTTATTATTATTATACAAAGTATTATTTCGGGCTATGGTATGAATGGTTTAATGATTGCGACTATTATGGCTGGTATTATGTTGGTTCTCATGGGAATTTTTAAACTTGGTAAGATGATACGCTTTATTCCAGCTCCAATTACAATAGGTTTTACAGGAGGAATTGCGATAACGATATTTACTTTGGAAGTGAAAGACTTTCTTGGGATTACAGTAGATAAGATGCCTACTAATTTCTTTGCAAAGTGGGTAACTTATGCGAAGCACATTTCTTCTATTAATCTAAGTGCTGTTTTACTAGGACTATTATGTATTGTAATCTTAATCGTATGGCCTAAGGTAAATAAGGTAATACCGAATTCCTTAATTGCATTAATTGTAGGTACTACAATTGCTTATGTTGGTAATTTGGATGTGAAAACACTAGGAATGATTCCAAGAACATTAACTGTACATAGTATATCGAGATTGTCTTTAGATGATCTCTTTTCCTTGGTTTCACCAGCATTTACAATTGCAATCTTAGTTGCGATGCAGGCTTTGTTATCTGCTGTTGTGACAGACGGTTTGATTAATAGCAAGCACCGCGCAAATATGGAGTTAGTTGCCGAAGGTGTTGCCAATGGTATATTAGGTTTGCTTGGATGTATACCTGCAACAGGAGGAGTGGCACGTTCTATCGCAAATGCAAAGAATGGTGGTAAAACACCAGTTGCTGCAATTTTCCACGGATTAACGTTATTTTTCTTTTTAATGGTTTGTATGCCACTCATACAATATGTACCACTTTGTGTGTTGGCTGCAATCTTAATAGTAGTCTCCTATAATATGTTCAATGTAAAAGCATTTCTTAGTTATAAAAAAGCACCAAGAAGTGATATCGCTGTTTTAATAGCCTCTTGTGTGTTAACTTTTGCTTTTGATTTAGTGTTAGCGATTGAAGTAGGAATGGTTATGTCTTGTATATTGTTTATGAAACGAATGGCTGATGTTACAGAAGTAAAAGGATGGATTTACCGTAGAAACATTGACAATCAAGATGAGGATAACGATCCGGATGCTTTAAATTATAAAGAAGTACCAAAACATACGCTAGTCTTTGAAGTATTTGGTCCAATGTTCTTTGGAGATGCAGATAAATTAATTCAATTAACCAGTCAGGTAACTGAGGATATAAAAGTGGTTGTTATTCGAATGCGTAGTGTTCCAGCAATCGATATTACAGCAATGAATTCGTTAAAAAAGGTACATCAACATTTCGTTAAGAAAGGTGTAACGATGGTCTTTTCCCATGTCTTAGATCAACCATTAAAAGCAATGCGAAAGGCTGGAATATTTGATGTTGTTGGAAAAGAAAATATTTGTGAAACCTTAGATGATGCATTAGAAAGGGCAGAAAAACTGAGTGTTTTATAAAGGAAAATGTAATAGAATGTGAAAGTGTGAGTAGCTTGGCGATTCTATGATTGAAACAATCAAACAGAGATAACTGCATTATCAAGACCTAATTTGAAAATTTCTTGATAAAAGGAAGGGCACAACATATTATATATTAAGTATGTTGTGACCTTCCTTCATT
>JAEWHR010000177.1 GCA_023387655.1 Bacillota bacterium | reverse complement strand
GATTCACTAATAACATCTGTTAGTAGTTTTTTTCAACAACCAAAGAAATCACTGAAAGTATTGATTCCTTTTGTAATTGGTGCACTTCTTGGTATGGTTATATTTGCAAAGCCAATTCTTGCACTTATTGAGAAGTACCCTATGCCAACACTATATTTCTTTTTGGGTGCTGTAGCTGGTGGCATTCCTTTTATATTAAAAAAAGCCGATGTCAGTAAATTATCTTTCAGTACAGTTTTCAGCCTATTATTTGGAATTGCACTGGTTGTTTCAATCGCACGTTTACCAGAGAATTTGTTTACTGTGTCTTTAAATGTAGGTATGAGTGAAATTTTACTATTGATGGCAGCAGGTATCTTTGTAGCTGTCGCTCTAATTTTACCAGGAATTAGCGTATCTTATATGTTATTAGTTATGGGAATGTATCAAAATACAATGGATTCTATCTCAAAGTTGTATCTCCCATATTTGATTCCATTAGGAGTTGGTGGAATCCTTGGTATTTTATTAACGACTAAGATACTAGAGAAAGCAATGAACAAGTATCCAAGGCCTACTTACTTAATAATACTAGGGTTTATGATAGGGTCCGTTGCTGAGATATTCCCAGGATTTCCAACCGGATTAGAATGGCTTTGGTGCATACCATGTGCAGTGATAGGATTTATTATAATGAATAAGCTCGGTGGAGAATAGTCTTATAGGAAAGATAGCATGATTAGCCATTTTAAAGAGTAGATATAACATAGAACGAAAGGAGGGAAATTCCCTCCTTTCGTTATGCTCATCTATAATAGATATATTCTATGCTATTAATATTCTTTATGCTGACGTTTTTCAACAGATTCCAAATCAAAACAGAGTTTGAAAAGACGTTCTCCAATTTTAATAAAAACTGTTCCGCAAATTTCTATTGGAATAGCGCATTTATTATGAAGTATTTCTTTTGCAGCGTCTGATAAATTAATGGTATCTCCTTTCCATTCCTCAAATTTGCAAGCACAAGGAGACTTATGCTGGCAAGGAGGTTTAGGTGGGCAAGGTGGTTTTGGAGGTCTAGGTGGTTTACAGCTTGGGCAATGAGGGCGACATGGGCGTTTGCAATTCTTGTTTTTGTTTCTACAACCATAGTCGTCTTTGCCATAGTCGTCTTTGCCATAATGATCTTTGCAATAGTCATCTTTACCATAGTTATCTTTGCCATAGTTGTCTTTACAATAGTCGTCCTTACAATTTTTCTTTTTACATTTGCAACCATGATTTTTATCTTTATCATGATCTTTTTCATCATCATGGCCGCCATTGCAACAACTCCACCAATTGTTACAAGGTCTGCAACAACAGAAACCAGATTTACATCTACATTTCCAAACGTTATTTTTTCTATATCCTGATTGATTCATTTTATAACTCCTTTCTGTGTTAAGCGGAGCTAGGTAAGTTTTCCTAGCTTTCTAGTAATATAGTATTCTGGGTTCGACAGAATGTGAGTATAAATGACATGGAAAGTTAAAAATTTACTTGTTAGAGCTTTGTCAATTACTCTTGGCATAGTAAGGTGATAGGTGTATAATTCTAAGCATGTAGCAATTTATTTGCTGCTGGGCTAGTTTCGGGATGATTCTATCCTATATTCCAAAAGACAGAAACTATAAAAAGGTTTGAATTTATCAAGCCATAATAGGAGGTATTAAGATGTTAAAAAAAGACTACGCAGCATTAACTCCGCCAATGGGGTGGAATAGTTGGGATTGCTATGGTCCTGCTATCACGGAAGCAGATTTACTTGGAAATGCAGAGTATATGGAGAAATATCTCAAAGAGTATGGATGGGAATATGTAATTAATGATATTCAATGGTCAGAACCCATGGCAGGAACGAATGGATGGGACTATAATGCATTTGCTGAGCTTACATTAGATGAATATGGGCGACAGATGCCTGCATTAAACCGTTTCCCATCAGCAAAAGATGGAGCAGGGTTTAAACCAATTGCAGACAAAATCCATGCCATGGGATTAAAGTATGGAATACATATAATGCGAGGAGTACCAAGACTTGCAGTACATAAGAAACTTCCTGTTTACGGGATGAATGGAATTACTTGTGATCAAATAGCTCATTCTTCTTCTATTTGTAAATGGAATAGCGACATGTATGGTATTGATGCAACCAAGAAAGGTGCACAGGAATATTATAATTCTTTATTTGAACTTTACGCTTCTTGGGGTGTGGATTATGTGAAGGTTGACGATATTTGTAATACAAATGCTTATCCAAACAATCCATATTCTGCGGAAAAAGAAATTGAAATGATTCGAAAAGCAATTGACTGTTGTGGTAGACCAATGGTTCTTAGCTTATCTCCAGGAGCAGCAGTCATTGAAAAAGCCTGGCATTTATCTCGAAATGCAAATATGTGGAGAATTACAGATGATTTTTGGGATCGATGGGACTTATTAAAAGAGATGTTTACATATTGTGAAATATGGCAAAAACATGTTTCACCAGGTTGCTTTCCAGATTGTGATATGCTACCACTTGGGCATATTTGTATTACCACAGATGGAATTGGGCATTGGACGAATTTCACTAAGGAAGAGCAGCTAACGATGCTTACATTATGGAGCATATTTCGCTCACCACTTATTCTGGGAGCAGAACTTAGAAAAAATGATGAATGGACGTTAAGCTTGTTAACCAATAAGGAAGTGCTTCGTTTGAATAAGCATTCTTTTGGAGCAAGACAAATTGTTAGAAATGAAGATGAGGCAATCTGGACAAGCGAAGACATCGATGGAAGCAAGTACTTGGCATTATTTAATTTAAGTGATATTACTAGAATAGTATCTGTAAAATTAGAAGAATTAGATCTTTTTAGTGCAGAGATTAGAGACTTATGGAAGAAAGAAGATCTTGGATTGGTAAATGGTGAAGTCAGTGTAACTTTAAAACCTCATGAGAGCAAACTCTATCGAGTAAGATAAAATAAGGAGAATACCATGGGAGCAAAAAGGGTGGTCTGTATTGGGGATAGCATTACGGAAGGTTTTGGGTTAGGAGATGGGAATATGATTACCTATCCATCCATCCTAGGTCATTTATTAGGGAGTAATTATCAAGTATATAACCAAGGCGTGACTAGTAGTTGTGTATTAAATATTGCAAGTGAAGGAAGTATAATGGGTCTTCCTTATGTTAGGCAAGAAAAATTTACACAAGCGCTAAGTATTAAGGGAGATATATATATTATCATGCTTGGAACGAATGATGCACAAGATGGAATGGACGATACGCTTTGGATACAAGATGAAAAAAATAATTTAATCGCACATCATAAAGAGTTTCCACATTACTATCAAAAGATATTAGATGCAATAAAGGAAGTAAGTCCCCATGCAAAGATTTTTATTTGTAAACCAGTACCCATTCAACAATGTATTTGGCGAAAACACAAAGAAGAATATTTAGAACAACTGTTACCGTACCTTGAAGATTTAGAAAAATCGAATAATCTAGTATCTATTATAGATGTGCATCAAGCATTCCGTGAGATAACTGGAAGAAATATTCAGAACTATTATCTTAAAGATGGCCTTCATCCAAATAAAAAAGGGGCGAATTTAATAGCACATATCATATACGATGCACTAATAAATTATGCGATATAGCAAATTCAAATAATGGCTTGATAAGAGTTTTCTCATAATGGCTTGATAAGACTTTTCTCATAATGGCCTTTCATAGAAATCAATAGAAAATGGAATATTCTATAGAATAGTATTTTACGACTCTATGGAATATTCCATTTGTGTTTTATGTTTTTCTTTTGGTTTTATATCATTGTTTTGGGTGTTGTAATAGTAATAATCGTAACGTACATTTTATGAAGCATGATCCTTTTTATATCGCTTATATGCTGTAATTTCATGTTTGTGATTGCAAGTTACTAAAAGGAGATCATGGTAATCTGCATATCCTTGAGATTTTAGTTGCTTCATCAGCCAAGCTTCATCAAGACCAAGTAACTTTAAATTGGACAAAATCATAATTCCGTCAAGAACTAGATTAAAAACCATATATTCTTGAGGTACTTTGATGTTTAGATCTTTTGGGCTAGCAGGTTTATGAAGTGTTTTCGGGAGTATGCTGACAGTACCATTTGGCTCAAGGAGAGCGGTCTGGATAGTGGTAATGTCAAAGTATCCACAGTTACGACACTGGATCTGAAATTCTTCAATATCAATTTTGGCTTTTTTAAAATTTTCATAATAAAGCTTATCATTGTCAAGAAGTACTAAAGGATAACCATTAACAAAACGGGAGAACCAAAGGCACTTATCTGTTGCAATAGATAATACAACAGCAACAATACTATATAGAATCATTGCTATCAAATGATACATGGGATGATCTATTTCAGTAGCCATTTCACCAGCGATGGATCCAATGGTAATTCCATTGATGTAATCGAATAGACTCATTTGGGACATCTGTCTGTAACCGATAAACTTACATAGAAAAAATAATGCAACGATTGAGGCAAAAGAAGACAAAACTACTTTTAGGATAGACATTATATTTCTCCTTTTTCTTATTCGCAACGATATGGTGATATTTCAATGCAATATGGTGGTAGTATTCTATCATTCTTGGGAAAATATACAGAGGATATTTTTATTTGACAAGTATAAGATACAGAAGTATAAGATGTAAAATTAAAGATGTAGAAGTATCATTGGAGGTTGTACAACAAAAGGGAGAAAATATAAACTTATAAGCAGAGATGAAGCAACTCTTAAACATAGATTAGTCCTAGTTCATAAGAGTTATTTATCTCTGCTTTTTATTAGTTGATAAAACTGCTTGATGATTTATAACATATAACAACGCCCTGTTATTTTATTGGATGAAACTTCAAGGAGGGAATTCTCATAAATAGGAGGGCTTATTGTTACAGTGCCATATACAATAATACTAAAAAAGTAGTTTTCTCTTTGGAGTTCGAATTCCAAACATACCTTCTGATTATGTTCCATACATTGCATTTTTTGTCCACTTCGTAAGCTTAATAACGTAAAGTATAGGTAATTCCCTTTTGGTTCAAAGGAGAAATACATTGGAACGATATAGGGTTGATCGCAATCTGAAATCCCAAGGCGACACCATTTTGTATGCTTTAGGATGGACAGAATTTCTTTTTTGGTAAGCTCACAGTACTCCTTCTTTACCACATAAAACCTCCAATACTTATTCACTATATAATTTATGCTTGATGTTGAATTTTGTATGTAATACTAGGTTAAAAGTTTAAAATAATTGCTTGTATTTAGACGTTCTTTGAAAAATATGAAGATTTAAGGAAGAAAGGATAACACTTTTACACTTTTAGAATAAGATATATTGTATTTATCCTTTCAAGGAGTAAGTTATGTATAACAGAGGAAACAGAAGCTATTCAAATTGTAATAATAGAAATAATGCTATGAGTTACAATAATACACGTTCGATGCATCATCAAAATTATTCGCAGATGGGGTCATCTTGTAAGACAGGTAGCAATAAGCAATATGACTGCGGATGTGAAAAAGATATGGATTTTGGCTGCAGAAGAGAAATGGAAAGTGGATGTAATAGGGAAATGGACCATGGCTGTAAAAAAGAAATGGAATGCGGCTGTAATAGAGAAATGGATCATAGTTGTAAAAAAGAAATGGAATGCGGCTGTAATAGAGAAATGGACTATGGCTGTAAAAAAGAAATGGACTATGGCTGTAAAAAAGAAATGGACCATGGCTGTAAAAGAGAAATGGACCACGGTTGTAAAAGAGAAATGGACCACGGTTGTAAAAGAGAAATGGATCATGGCTGTAAAAGAGAAATGGACCATGGCTGTAAAAGAGAAATGGAATGTGATTGCAGAAAAGAAATGCCTTGTGGATGCATGAAAGAGTTAAGTTGTGAGAAAGAATTTCAATGCGACTGTGATATGACCTTAAATTGTGGTTGTCAAAAAGACATGGGTTGCGGTTGTGATGTAGAGCTAAATTGTGAATGTAGAAGAGAGAAAGATTGTGGATGCGGTATGGATATGAACTATGGTTGTCAGGATAACAATTGTTGTTCTTCCCGTATGTCCCATGAAGAGTTCTATTGTTTATTGCATCAGCTTTTACAGTATGAAGAAGGGGCAGAAACAGAGTTTTGTAAAGCAAAAAAAGATTTGCATGAAGTTTTAGAGCATCTACAATATGGCATTGGCTGTAACACAAAAATCTCTGAGTTATATTGTATGATTAATGAATGGTTAGATTGCTTTGAGGAAGAAAACAGATGTCAATGTAGTTGTAATAATAATTGTAGAAATATGAGATGTGAATTACAAGAGATGGTAGAAGCAATTCATAATTTACAAAAGGAAAGTTGCTCTCATGCATATGCTGCATGTCAAGCATTAATGGAAGCAAACAAGTTAAGTGAGTGTATGATGAATTTTAGAGAAAAAGTAATGAGAAATTGTTATCCTAGACAATGCAAATAATTTAAAATAAAATAAAAATATCATAAAATATGCTGTCATTGAATTAAAAAATGACAGCATATTTTATTAATTTTAAGTAATACTATACTTAGTGTGATTAAAATCACGCAAATGGGATGTAATATCCCTATAGATAGTTATGAGTTTTAAGTGATGCTCGTAGCAGTAATGACGAATCAAATTCGATTTTCGTAAGAAAGAGAGGAATAGGAATATGACTAAGAATGAAAGTATTGGTTGTACTATTAACAACTGTAAATTCCATGCCCAGTCTGAGAACTACTGTACACTGGATAAGATTATGGTAGGTACTCATGAAGAAAATCCTACAAAAAAAGAATGTACTGATTGTGATTCTTTCGAGTGTAAAGCTGGGTGCCAATAATCAAATAAGGTGCTAATAAATAACGTAACGTATAAAAAACGTAACCTATAAAGAACGAACCTAGAAAAGAACAAACCTAAAAAAGAAAGAACCTAAAAAAGAACAACTCGAGTCTATTATTTAAGATAGCTCGAGTTGTTCTTTTACCGAATGAATTTCAGTGTAGTTTACCCATTATTTTCTTTTAGGTTAATTGTTTCCTCAATTACAGATGTATAAAAGTCATTTAATTTATCATCAGACTTTAATGCAGCAATGAATTTCTCATCCACTGTTTTAATTAATTCTTGCACCTCTTCATGTTCATGAACAGAATTAAAGTATTCAGCTGTTTTTGGATATAACTTATCAAAGTATAGTTTTGGCTCACCATCGATATATTTGATAAAAAATCGATCGATGGAAGGAGCACTGGTTTCAATTGAGTTGATATGCAGATCATATTCTACATAAGCAACTAAATCAATCGCTTCATTTCCCTTAGCAACGTGAACTACAATGTTATCGTAAGACTCTATATATTCAACTTTACGTGCAGTTACATTAACATCCATGGAATCAGAGTCCACAGAGATAGAGTCATAGAGTTTTTTATCTACTTTTAGCTGAGATTTATAGTATTTTTTGATTAACTTATCAATTTCTTGGTCGGTATTAATGGTTAAGAAGGTATTTTCCTCCGGAACCTGTGTTGGCTGTACTTCCACATAACTATCAATGGCTTTGTTTTCTTGAACACGATTTTCTGCAATCGCAGTGTTTGCATCTTGGTTTAGATTATCTTGTTCGTTTTTTGAATTTTTTGGTAATTGCATTGCAGCTGTAACCGTGAGGATCGAGGTTACAGCAAGTGCAGCTAGTGCAATATATAGTTTTTTATTATTCTTCATGGATTCTCCTTTTCATGTACTTTGAAAAACGAATATTGCTAAACGTAGTTTAATCTCACGATTCCAAGAGTAATAGAATCGTGAGATTTTTGTAAAGTAAGTTTGCAAGAAATGGGGATTAAATTTCTGTTCTTACAGTACTTTAGTTAATAATTCTTCTGGCATATAGTGGAGTTCTGTAATTCCAACGATTTGTTTTTATGCCATCTTTATAGTTGCTTGCATGGACAACACGTCCATCTCCTGTATAGAGAGCAACGTGATTTACACGTCCGCTACTATCTCCATAAAATAAAAGATCTCCTGCTTGTAAATTACTATAGCTTGGTGTAATGGAACGGCCTGCACTTCTTGCCTGTTCACGAGAAGTTCTTGGAAGGCTGTATCCAAAATTTCTATACACTGCTAATACGAATCCAGAACAGTCAGCTCCATTGGTAAGACTTGTTCCACCCCAACGGTATGGGTTTCCAACAAATTGAAGAGCAAAGCTGGCAATCTTTTTACCAAGGCTTGTACTTTGAGAGGAACCTGTATTAGTGGAGCTTGAACTTCCTGAGTTTGAGGAACTAGAGGAAGAAGAGTTTGAGGAACTACTTGAGTTAGAAGAGCTATTTGAGCTTGAGGAAGTATTACCAGTTGAATAATTTGGGCGTTGTGTTTGGGTAAGTGCCGCTTGTCTTTCCGCTTCTTCTGCTGCTTTTTGCGCTTCCTCTTCTTCTTTGCTGATTGCCTTTTTATACTGGTAAATGACATCAACATAGTCCTTGTGTACAAAACCAGTTTCTTTCACTCCATTGTTTTCACTTAGGAGGATTTCAAACCAATCATCGTATTCCTTCACAATTTCTTTTTGCTCATGTTGTCCAATTTGTTTTAAAATTTTTGCATCTGTACTCATGCTTTCACGAACATTTAATGTCACGCAAGTAGCCTTTATCTTTTTTGTAATTGTCTCATTCTCAAATTTAGCAGCCCCTTTGTCATCGTAAACTAAGTAATCATTTAAGATGTATCCTTCTACGCTGCCAGATTTGATTTTTGTCCATTTTTGTCCTTTTACTAAAACTTGGGCCATCGCACCGCGATGAAGTTTTCCTACAATTTCAGAATCAGTATTCCAGCTGCTACGTATGTTTACATAGTCTTCTGTATTAGAAAATGCTAATCCATCATATGGAGAAACACGTTCTAATGCTTCTAGACGTTCTCCGTCAACAAGAATCGGAGTTGTTATGTTTGATATGGAAATTCCGGATTCAGATAATCGTTCGTTGTAATAGCTTTCTACTGCATGAGCCATACCACCAATGGATGTTTCATTTTCTGTCGCAGCATCTGCTTTTACTATGCTTAAGTTCATTCCAGCTACGAATATAGTTGTTGTCATAGCTATCCTTAGTGCTCCGGTTAATTTCATAAGTACCTCCAAATAATTATTACATTTGTTAAGTAAATGTTACATAATTGTTAAATACTATAATACCTATAGATGTTCCAAAAATCAACAGGTATTAATTTCTAAGGATGGTATAGATAGCTAACATCTATATTTTATGGCATTTTTTAAATAAGAGGCTACTTCTAATTGTTTAGATTAAGCATAAAACCTGCTAACAAAAGTTAATACTTTGTTAACAGGTTTTATATATTTTACTATTCAGTTATAAAACAACAACAAGGTCACCTATCATAGCAATTTTAGTGAGGCGTGCAATTTTCCTATCATATAATTAATGCGAAGTAGGTGACTTAAAGCAGCAAGTTAAGGAGTTCTTAAACTTACGAATCTGAGATTGTAATAGTTTAGTAGAATGATAAAGTGCTACTTTTTGATTCAGGTTATCCTCTAAATCATGGAAGAGAAGCTCTCCATAATTAGAAATTGGATCTGTAATCTCCGGCATTTTAGAATCAATCAGGAAAGAGTAACAGGAGGTTATAAATTCATCACTAAGCTGCTTTTGATAAGAACGAATAGTTGGTATAATTTCATTGATGCTAAGGTATGATCGTTTGGAAAAATTTTCGATATGTATGCCTGTTTGATTTATTATAAGGAAATCGATAATAGGAATAGAGTCACATTTTAAATTCTCATGTATGTATTGTTCCAACAGCAAGATTCTTTCGTTATGTAGTGCAAGGAAAGAGTCATCAAAAGGTAAAAAGGCAGGCTTTGTGATATCATTTACATTATGAATCCATAGACTACCATCTTTTTCTACAAGAAGACTAGTTTCATCAGGAATTTCAAAGTTGCATTGTTCCATGAAAAAAATCCCTTGCTTTGCTAAGATAATATGATCAAATGCTAATACCTTTCCATTAATGCTTAACCGTAGCTGTGGCAAATGTTTTATATTATTTCCAAATAAGGTTAGGATTTGGCTGATTTTATCATCATCAATTTTCTTCTGCAGTAGAGTATCACAGTCATGATAAAGTTGATCTATTTGTTGCTTGATAAGCTTTTGGCTTTCACTAAGATTTTTTAAAGGGGATTCAAATTCTGTTTCATAGCGCTGTGACAATTCGAAGTAAGTCTTACTTTCAATTTTACATTGTCTATAAAGTAATTGGATACTTTCGAATTGTTCTACCGTTTCAGAAAGCAATTCCTGTTCGAGGTATCCCTCAATAATACTGTTTTGATCTTTCCAACGGGTTAGCTTATCTTTCATATATACATAATAAATCAAGCTTTCTTCTTGTGTTAAAAAGAGTGTTTGATTATTGGAGCATAATTTCTCTGATAGAATATGAAGAAGCGCTTTCTCATTACCATAGGCATTTAATTCTTGGAAAATCTCTTCTGCATCTTTCGTAGTTCTTGTTTCCGTAGCAACAGCAAGTAAGTTTTGAGATATTTGTTCATGGTCTTGGTCGGGCATATCTAGAAAATCATGTGATATAAGATAGCTATTTTCTAATTTATGTATGAATTGTATGGTTGGTAGTATATCTTTCTTCTCATATAAGTCAGTGTAGTTAGCCACTCGTATATTGTTTAAAATAAGAGAGACACTATAAAGAAATACTCGTAAGAGTAGTAATACTACCGTAGTACTCAAAAAGAAAGCTAAGTAGAGAGTATTAATTGTTCCCGTTGTGATATTGGAAAGTAGCATTGTAACATCGGACAGTTTGTTTTCATACCAACTTGGATAATTAAGAAAACTAAAATAGAGGATAGCTTTCATAATAAGGGAGAGGGTCTCCGGAATTAGATGAATGCCCTTACTAGGTATCTTCTGATAGCGCATATACCAAAGCTTATAAGCTAGATTACATTTGATTAGTGAATAAGGTAATAAATAAGCTAAGGTAATACCATAGGTTAAAATTTTATTGGAATTTAAAAAGTAACGATTGGTGATGAGTGTGTAGAGTGAAATAGTTGGAACAATATTGATTAGGTAAATTAGTGTTATGCATATCGAATAATGGAACATTTTTTTTGTTTTATGAACCATAGTCTCATAAGTGCTTTTCTCTTTTGAGTGAAAACAGGAATAACATAATCCCTGTGATTGTACGATGTGATTTTTATTGCATTTTTTACATATGGAATCAGTCACTTTACATCCTCCCTCAAAAAACAACATAGACAAACAAGGTTACATTCGGTATAGTTTAAATTACATATTTCTATTATACAATAGGTGAAAATCTATGTCATGTAAAATCTTACTAATTTTACAATATAGGGAAAGTGAAGAATTATTATGATAAGAGAAAATGAAGAATTTTATTATCATAGCTAACATAATAGAAGGGATGAGAATATTATATGAACATTCAAATATTCGGAAAAACGAAATGTTTTGATACAAAAAAAGCTGAGAGATATTTTAAAGAGAGAGGGATAAAATACCAATCCATTGATATCTTAAGCAAAGGACTTAGTAAGGGAGAATTTGTTAGTGTGTCTAATGCCCTTGGAGGATTTGAGTCTATTGTTGATAAATCTTCAAAAGACTATTGTATGCTTCAATATCTATCAACTGAAGATCAAATAGAAAAAATAATGGAGATGCCAAAATATTATAAGACTCCTATTGTTCGAAACGGTTCAAAAGCAACGGTAGGTTATTGTCCTGAAATCTGGAAATCATGGGAATAACCTTATGTAGTTGATGATAGTACCGTTAATATGATAAAGAAACGATGGTAAAATACTAAGAATTAAATAATGAAGCCGATAGAATGCTGGAATAAAACAATGATAGAATGCTAGAATGAAACATTGATAGAATACTGGAATAAAACAATGATAGAATGCTAGAATAAAACAATGATAAAAATGCTAGAATAGGATAAACAGCGATGGAATTCTAGAATAGAATGAATCAACGGATGCTAGAATAGAATGAACTATGGGAAAACCCATGTTAGAAAGGTTAATACATGAAAAAAAATTTCTGGATTAAGATAGTTCTTGCTTTGATTGGTATTTTATTTATTGGAGTTGGTGTCGGATTTAATGCGGCATCCTTATTCGGAAATGATCCTATTGCTTTATTATATGATGGCGTTAGAAATGCTCTATCTCTACCAGTATCACGATTAGGAATGATTTCTAATGTAGTTAACTATAGTATCATTATTTTATTACTTTTTATCGGTAGACACTATGTGAATATTGGTACTGCAGTATATATTCTTCCGTTTGGTACGTTTGTAAATCTTGGAACCAAGTTATTTTCGCAAATATTCATAGGAGATAGCGTTTTTGTAAGAGGAATTGGGGCTTTTTTTGGTTGTTTGTTAATTTATGTAGGAGTATCCATCTATATTACGGTAGATATCGGTTTAGATCCTTTCACCGGGCTTGTAATGACGATTAATGATCATCTTTCATGGGAATTTGCTAAAACAAAAATATGCTTTGATTTTATTTTGATTACGATTGGAATCTTACTTGGTGGAAAGGTTGGATTAATTACTTTAATTACCGCGTTAACAGCAGGGCCAAGCATTCAATACTTTACGAAAGGATTAAAGCGCTTAAAAAATCGAATTAACCAAGGCAACAACTAAACTGAAAGAGAAGGATAATGGAATAATTCATTAGCCTTCTCTTTTAACTGTTCGCAGGAAGTAAAATCACTTAAGTACCAGATATTATTAATACATACATAAGGTGATTGAATGGAAACAGTAATTTCTAAGTTGTTATTGCATTGTAGGGTGTATTGAACTAAACTCTCATTAAAACTTATAGGTTTTGCTATTTTTTGATAAAGAGGAATATTTTTTAAAGTTGTTATGAGTTGATCTAATTCCTTCGTATCTTGAATCTGTATAATATCACCTGGTAGTAGGGACAATAATGTGATAGATTCAATATCTGCCATTTGAATTGTTGTTAAACTAACATCCTTTGTTCGCGAGCAGGAAGCTAAAAAAGCGGTAAACAAGAAGAGTAAAAATACAATCTTTTGTTTCATGTCATTACCAACCTTTCCTCTTAAAATTCAAGCGCTATATAGTATAGAGTTATATAGCTTAAACAATAGATATCTACTTATAGACATTAGACGAGAACATATGGAAAAAAGTTTCAAACTATTATGAGAAATTGCGGGAAATTGTAAGATGAATTTTAGATACAAGCTAATTATTCATCTGATGTTAACAAGAGTTATTTCGGTGTGATTTTTGAAACCTAAATAGTACAAAGTGGCTTCGCCACTCTAAGCTCCGCGAATCAACAAATTCAGGGCGATGCCACTTTGTCGCGCCGAAGCGTCAGCGGAGTGCGCATCCCTCGGAGAGTTTTTTAATTAAAAAAGCTGTCCCAAAATAGAAATT